>CAZKWG010000582.1:0-5501 GCA_964556105.1 uncultured Enterobacterales bacterium
CGCCGTCGCCGCCGCCGGGATCTCGTCCTGTGGCAGGCCGGCCAGCGCGCGCATGGGCAGCAGGCTGTTCACGGGGAAGAAAGGCGAGAAGCTCCAGGGCACCTGATAGTGATCGGCCCAGCGCTGCAGGTCCACGAGCATGTGCGGGCCCTTGCCCTGGATGTTCGCCGGCATGACGTTGCCCACGGCCTTGAACACCCCGCCCAGCAGGAAGGGCCGCCAGCGCACGCCCGCGCCGGTGCGCGCCGAGAGCCCCTCGAGCTGCGTGCTGGCCAGGTAGGTGTAGGGCGAGCCGATGTCGAAAAAGAACTCGATGTTCATGGTGTGCCGGACCTCCGCGGCGGAACGTAACGACGTGGCGCCCCGCGCCCAAGCGCGCGCTCGGGCGGCGAGGTGTAAGGTTGACGGGCGCCCGCCGTTGTCCGCTCGATCTTCAGGAGTCCTCCGTGCGCCGCTCGCTCTTCCTCGCGCTCCTCGCCCCCTCCCTGTTCATGACCTGCGGCCAGGCGCGCCCGAAGCCGCCTGGGCCGCTCCCGCCCCCGCGTGAGGTCGCGCCGCCCGTCGCCCCAGCGGCCCCGCCCTTTACGCTCACGGCCTCGGACGGCAGCGGCCTGCGCCTGATCGGCCTGGAGGCGCGCGGCGTGGTCGAGGGGCCGCTGGCCATGACCGAGCTGCACCTGACCTTCCAGAACCCCGAGGCCCGCACGCGGGAGGGCACCTTCCAGATCACGCTGCCCCAGGGCGGCGCCGTCTCGCGCTTCGCCATGAAGGTGGGCGAGGGCTGGCAGGAGGGCGAGGTGGTCGAGCGCCAGCGCGCCCGCCAGATCTACGAGGACTTCCTGCACCGCCGCCAGGACCCGGCCCTGCTCGAGCAGGAGGCCGCCAACGCCTTCTCCGCCCGCGTCTTCCCCATCCCGGCGAACGCGACCAAGGAGATCATCCTCACCTACACGCAGGAGCTGACCGGCGCCGATGACCCCTACCGGCTGCCGCTGGCGGGGCTGCCCTCCATCGACAAAGTGGACCTCAGCGTGCTGGTCTCGCGGGCCACCAGCGGGCGCGCCACCAGCAACCTGGGCGGGGAGAGCACGCAGTACGAGGTGCTGCGCGTGGTCAAGCAGGCCTGGATCCCGGATCAGGATCTGGTCGTCACGCCCGCCCCCGGGGCGGCGGCCGGTCTGCGCGCCGAGGACCTGGTGGTCGCCCGGGTGAAGCCGGACTTCAAGGTCGCCGAGGATCCGCTCCAGGGCCTCACCATCCTGGTGGACACGAGCGCCTCGCGCGCCCTCGGCCTCGAGGCGCAGATCGGCCTGGTGGACGCGCTCAGCGCCGAGCTCGCGCGCGGCTCCGGGGGCGACCCGAACCTGCGGGTCGTCACCTTCGATCAGGGCGTGGTGCCGATCTTCGACGGCAAGGTGAGCGCCTGGGGCGAGGACGACGCGAGGCTGCTGCGCGAGCGGATGGCGCTGGGCGCGTCCGACCCTCACGGCGCCCTGGTCTGGCTGAAGAAGAGCCTGAAGGGCGCGGGCAAGGGCCAGAACCGCGTGCTGGTCGTCACGGACGGCGTCGCGACCGCGGGCGAGCGGGGAGGGGACGCGCTGCGGGCCGCAGTGGCGGACCTCGCGGAGGTCGGCGTTCAACGGCTGGATGTGGTCAGCGCGGGCGGCATCCGCGACGAGGCCGCGCTGCATGGGCTGGTCACCGCGGGGCTCCCCAGGGACGGCGTGGTCGTCTCCATCGACGACGGCGTCGCCGAGATCACCCGCCGCCTCAAGCTGGCTGTGCGCTCGGGCATCCGGGTCGAGGTCCCCGGCGCCGAGTGGGTCTGGCCGGAGACGCTCGACGCCCTGCAGCCCGGCGACGAGGCCCTGGTCTACGCGGGGCTGCCGAAGAGCAAGCCCTTCTCCGTCGCGCTGGACGGCAAGCCCACGGGCCTCACCGACAAGGGGCTGGTCCAGGTTCAGCGCCCGCTCCTCGAGCGCGCCTCCGCCCAGGCTCGCATCGAGCGGCTGGTCACCCTGCGCGACACCCGCTTCGCCAACGACGCCGATCTGCGCGAGGCGATGAAGCAGCAGGCCATCCAGCTCAGCCTGCGCCACCGCGTGCTCAGCCCCTGGACGGCGCTGCTCGTGCTGGAGACCGAGCAGGACTACGTGCGCTACGGCCTGGATCGCAACGCCCTGGCCGACATCCTCACCGTGGGCCCCACGGGCATCGAGGTGGTGGATCGCCGCCAGCAGCTCCGCCCCACGCCCACCCAGCCGGTGGTCGTCAGCCCTCCCACGCCCCAGGTCGAGACCAGGGAGCGCGAGAGCGCCCGGGAGGACGCGAACGCCAGGGCGACCATGGACGACGCTGGCCAGGCCGCCGGCGCCTCGCCCGCCGACGGCCCGCTCCCCCCGCCGCCGCCGCCGCCGCCGCCGCCCGCCTCCGTGGCGTCGGGCGACGAGAGCGCCAAGGCGATGGAGTCCCTGGGCTACGCAGAAGGCGCCGAGGGAGAGGGTGAGTCAGAGCAGGAGGAGGACGAGGCCTTCGAGGCCGCCCCCGCGCCTGAGCCCGCGATGCGCTCGTCCACCTCCGATCGGCGTCGGGAGGCTACGAGCTCCAGCGAGGCGAGGATGGAGGAGCGCCCTGCCCCCCGTCGCGCCGAGCCCGGCCGCGCGCCGCCGCCTTCGGCCACGCCCGAGGAGCGCCGCGCCGAGTCCGATCCCTGGACCGGCCCTTACAAGGAGGTCATGGACCTGCTCGTGGCCGGCAAGAAGGCCGAGGCCCTCGCCCGCGCGAAGGCCTGGCGGGCGGCGGCTCCCGGTGACGTGCTGGCCCTGCTGGCGCTGGGCGCGGCCTTCCAGGCCAACGGGGACGCGGCCCAGGCGGCGCGCTGCTACGGCTCGATCATCGATCTCTTCCCCTCGCGCGCCGATCTTCGGCGCACGGCCGGGAGCTGGCTCGAGGGGCTGGCCACGCCAGACGCCCTCGCCGTGGCCGTGGACAGCTACCGGGAGGCCGTGGCCCAGCGCCCCGATCACCCGAACAGCCACCGCATGCTCGCCTGGGCGCTGGTCAGCGCCGGCCGCTACGAAGAGGCCTTCGACGCCATCGAGGTCGGCGCTGGCCGCACCTACCCCGCGGGCCGCTTCGCCGGGGCTGACCGCATCCTCCGCGAAGACGCGGGCATCATCGCCGCCATCTGGCTCCCGAACGCGACCGCCCGGCGCGACGAGATCCTGTCCCGCCTCTACCAGCTCGGCGCGCAGCTCGACCAGACCAGCACGCTCCGCTTCGTGCTGTCCTGGGAGACGGACGCCAACGACGTCGACTTCCACATCTACGACGGTAAGCGCGGTCACGCCTACTATCAGGCTCCCACCCTGCCCTCCGGCGGCGAGCTCTACGCGGACGTCACGACCGGCTACGGGCCCGAGTGCTTCACCATCGAGAAGCCGGCCGCCTTCCCGTACACGCTCCAGGCCCACTATTACAGCCGCGGCCCCATGGGCTTCGGGATGGGCAGCCTCGTGGTCCTCCAGCACAACGGGCAAGGTGGCTTCGTACGCCAGACGCAGCCCTTCGTCGTGATGAACGACCAGGCCTTCCTCGACCTCGGCACCATCAAGGGCCAGTTGAGGTAGGCGCGCGCCCGCGCCGGGCGGCGGCTCACAGCTTGATGCTGGTCGCCCGCGCGAACTTGACGAAGTAGTCCACCGCGCTGATCACGGCGAAGAGCGTCCCGATCCACAGCACCACGGTCCCGGCGCTGTGGATGTCGAAGAAGAAGAAGTCCTCGTGCCAGAGGAGCATGCCGATGCCGGTGGCCTGGTAGGCGGTCTTCACCTTCCCGAGCGTGTCGGCGGGCAGGTGAATGCCCTCCTGGCTGGCGATGCCGCGCAGGCCGGTGATGGCGAGCTCGCGGCAGAGCAGCACCGCGACCAGGGCCGCGGACACGCGTCCCAGCGGGATGAGCATGATGAGCACGGTGGCCGTCATCAGCTTGTCGGCCATCGGATCGAGGTAGGCGCCGACCGGGGTGACGAGGTTCCACTTCCGGGCCAGGTAGCCGTCCACGATGTCCGTGATCATCGCCGCGACGAAGATGAAGCAGCCCAGGTAGTTCATGAACGGCGTCGCGTCTTCCCACATCACGAGCACCATCACCGGCACCAGCAGCATGCGGATGACGGTGAGCGTGTTCGGGAGGTTCCAGAAGCCGGGGCCTTTGATGTTCACGGGGCGACCTCGGGCGCGTCCGGGGGGCTGATGGGACGCACGTTCGAGAAGTAGTGGTACAGGTCGCTCACCCGGGACACGTAGGCGCGCGTCGAGGCGAACGGCGGCACTCCCCCATAACGTGTCACGTTGCCGGGGCCCGCGTGGTATGCCGCGATCGCCCGTCGCGTGTCGCCAAAGCGGTCGAGCTGCTCACGAAGATAGCGCGCGCCGCCGTCCAGGTTCTGCGCGGGATCCCAGGGGTCGTCCACGCCGAGCGCTCGCGCGGTCCCCGGCATGAGCTGCATCAGGCCCATCGCGCCCTTGTCGGAGAGCGCGCGCGGGTTCATCGCGCTCTCCGCGAGCATCACCGCCTTGAGCAGCGAGGGCGGGACCCCTGTCTTTTCGCCGGTGCTCCACAGGTCCGCGTCATAGCGATCGAGGTCGGGAAAGCTGCGGACGCTCACCTGGGTCGGCAGCGGAATCGGCCCGTCCGAGGCTATTAAAACAAATCCGTTTTGTGTTGGCGAGTCCGTGAAGACCACGCTCCCGTCGGGGCGGTCCGCGCGGTAGATCTCCGTCGCCAGCAGGAGCGTGAGCCAGCACATCGCGTCGAGCCTACCTGCACAGCGCTCCGCTCCGCAATAGAGACGAAACATGGAAACGCGCTGCGACTTCCTCGTCATCGGTAGCGGCCTCGCGGGCCTGCTCTTCGCGCTCAAGGTCGCACCTCACGGCCGCGTGCTCATCCTCAGCAAACGCGACGCCGAGGAAGGCAGCACCCGCTACGCGCAGGGCGGGATCGCCGCCGCGTGGGACGACAAGGACTCCTGGGAGGCGCACGTCCAGGACACCCTCGTCGCCGGCGCCGGGCTGTGTCGCCGCGAGGTCGTCGAGCGCACGGCCCGCGAGGCGCGCGAGCGGGTGGAGGAGCTGATCGCGCTGGGCGTGAGCTTCGATCGCCGCGATCTGCGCCCCGAGGAGTACGACCTGCACCGCGAGGGCGGGCACTCGGCGCGGCGGATCCTGCACGCCAAGGACATGACGGGCGCCGAGATCATGCGGGCGCTGCTCGAGGCGGTGCGGGCGAACCCGAACATTCAGATCAAGGAGTACTGGCTCGCCATCGACCTCATCACGGAGGGCTGGCTGGCCCGTCGGCAGCAGAAGCTGCCTCCGCAGCCCGATCGTGTGCTGGGGGCCTATGCGCTCGACACGCGAAGCGCCGAGGTCCATACGCTCTCGGCGCCGGTGGTGGCGCTGTGCACGGGCGGGGCGGGGAAGGTCTACCTCTACAC
>CAZKWG010000583.1:0-5501 GCA_964556105.1 uncultured Enterobacterales bacterium
CACGGACGGCAGTTGGACTGTTACGCCTGCATCATTTCTCTCAGGCTGGAAGTATCATGCCTACGCAACAACGGGGAAGTCAATTGTGGTCTCGTGCAAAGCTATGTTCGATGGTACGGGAACCTATAGGATGATCTCGTCGGGTGAGGATCTGCCTGTGAATTGTGGTCTGGAGTTTACAATACTCCCAGGTGGTGGTTTGGTGGGTGATATCACCAAAGCCAAGTTTGAATTCGAGGTTTCTAATGGGGGAAAGGGAGCGGACGCAGATCATGACGAGATATATCACAAGGGACGAAACGAAGATGTTCCACCAAACGTATTTCGCCGTCGCCTGCAATATGTGGGCGAGCATCTGCTTAGGTGTAGGGCGAGTTATGCTGGCATGGAAGCGCAAACAATTTTCGTCATTCGTGGCCGGTCATGATAGACAAAGTCCACCTGCAACCCGAAAGACACGGATCGAGAACTACCCACAGGAGGAACCTTCATTATGGCCGATAACCTGAAAGATGGCAACATCGTCATCCTCTCAGTCTATGCTACTCTTCACGGTGTCGCATTGGCGCTGCTTTCCTTAAGCCCAACAACGGGTGCTGCTGTGGTGGAGCATATCGCTGGCTCGGAGTCGTTCAAGGCAGTTGGGATGTTTGCTCTGACGATATTTGTCACGTTGCTGAATGGATTGGTTGGGCATGATGCCAAGGCTGCACTTGTGTTTTGGCGGTTACGCAATGCGTTGCCCGGATTTAGGGCATTCTCGAACCTTCCGGATGGAGACACTCGGGTCGATAAGGCTCGCCTGAAATCAGCAGTCGGGGGAGTCTTTCCAGAAGAGCCAGCCGATCAGAATCGGACATGGTATCGTTTATACCAGAAGTTCTCCGAGAATGGGTCTGTAGTTAGCACACATAAGGAGTACCTCCTGTTTCGCGATTTGACGTGGATCACCTTTATGCTGGCCTTTCTGGGGATGGGAGGACTGATGTTTGTACGTCCGTCTGCTGCCTTGGTGTATGGCGCCGCATCAGTTGTTCTGTACCTGTTTATTCGGCGAGTGGCCGCAATTCGAGGCTATAGGTTTGTTTCGACAGTTCTTGCTGTTGCCAGCGTGGAGAGCACGCCTGCGGTGTCGCCCATACTCCACCCGTAGGATGTGCTATCGGTCAGATGCTTCTCATGATGGAAACGGCCCGACCCGCTTGGACTATTCGAGACTACCTCAGTCGTGTACTTTGCTGACCATTGAGGTTGCGCTGATGCTGGCACTGGAGTGCCTCCACCGAAATTCTGCGTCGGAGCCTCAGTGTTTCGCACCTCGCTCCCCCTCCCCCTAGTCACCCTATTCGCACGTACTCCCGCTACCACGGACGGCACTGGCACTACCGGCGAGATCTCTACCAATCCCTACGACCTGGCCCATGAGATCGCCACCCTCCAGGCCCAGATCGCGGACATCCAGTCCACATCTGATGCCACTGAGGCGCGCCTGGCGGACGCGGAAGCCCATCTCGCAGACGCTGACACCGGCCTGCGCGACATGTAGGCAAAGGACAAAGGGTCATGATGCGATAGGTAACCTATTCGCCGCCCCTGCCGAACGAGTAGAGCGTGTGGCGCCGGTTCCAATCCCAGAACGATTGTATGAAAGGCCTATTTTTTTTCGATGTAGCTCGATAGGCGTTGGTTCTTGCTGTGTGCGAACGGGATCAGATTGATGTGGGTGCGGTCCCCATCTTCGACTACGCTCATCTCCCACTCCTCCGATGTCTGAGCAGGAAGTCCTCGTTGGAGGCGCAAGGCGTACGAGAGTTGCATAGCCTCAAGTATTGTGTATTCGACCTCATCCAGCGAGAAGGTTAGTTTTCGGAGCGAATAGTCGTGTTGACCGAACGAGTGCTTGGCGATGTTGTCGAAACTCTCGTTGACCGGGTTACCATTCCAACAGACTGCGCCTTCGACAAAAATGCTAAAGTTCGAAGATTGGTCTATGGCCTGAAGCTCAAGGTGAGGTAGATACCCTGCTTGACCCTCCCGCAGGCAGGCATAGAACTGCCCAACGAAGTCCATCGTGTTGACGATATTGGCGCTCACGAGCCAGTCTCCACCTTCAGGAATCTGCGCCATCACCCAGTCGAAGCCTGCTCGCCAAATGGTATTCTTTCCCAGGCAGTCTCTCGCCGCGTCGCAGAAGTTCAGTCGGGCAGCGTGGTGTCGTGTATTCACTTTATGGGTAAACTGCGGCGACCGTCCGTCAACGTGCCCCTCGGCTTCAAGGAGTAATTCGTCATCAGGGAGAGTATCTCTTGCTCGAAGAAGGCGACCTGATCGCACGATGTGACTGAGGCTGTAGACGGAGCGCACTTCGGAGAGTTTCTCAGGATAGCCTATCTCTGCGCCTATGCGTTGTGAACGGCGCAGCTTTGTACATACCCAGTCGAAGGCGGCGTCCTCGCGACTCCACTCGGGATCGTCATATTCTTCGGGTCCATTTCTCTTTCGTAGCCTTGCGAAAGCGCGCTCAAATGATGGAGGCATTGTTTCGGGTAGCACCTCGATCACGATGTAGATTATATACGGATCGAGCTCTTCAACGTATTGTGGCTTTGGTTCAAAGGCTGCAATCATATAGTTCTCCACTTCGATCTCAGAGAATGCAGCCTGAACTGCTTTAATTCCGCGGTCTAGTTGCTTTGGTGTACCAAAGCCGAACACGAAGTGGTGGGGGCAGAGCTGGCGCCGCTGACTCTTGGGGAGTGGAGTGATTTGTTTGCACTCCAGGACTTCACCTGATTCATCATGAATAAGTAGGTATCCGTCAACTGTATACGGTGCGTGCTGCGTGAAATGCGAGTAGGGGACATGAAGTTCATGCCAGTGTGTGGATGCGATTATACATCTAACCTGGGATGGCCCATGGCCCTCTATAGCGAGCAGCAGTGCAGTGTACTTTTCAAGTTCGTGGATGGTTTCTCGTGCCGACTTGTCCGACTTCTTTATCTCTATCACCACCAGCATCTTGCTTGGATCTTGGGCGAGAATGTCAATCTTACCCGCGGCCCCATTGGGATTGGCGACCGGGTACTCCACTCTGATGAGCTTGAGCCCAGGTTCGAGGAGATGAAGATGTGCAGCGAGGAAGTCGCGGATGATCGCTTCGGTGGGCATGCTGGAAACTCCAGGAGTGATGCTGCGCCGAGAATGGCATAGCGGGGGTCTGGGGTCCAGGGGGAGCCAGCTAGTACCGCCATTCCGAAGTTCCTACCGAGTAAGGTTGCGCATCACCGGAGAACGTGGGACGTGGGTCCATGCCCATCCCCGTCGCCAACTCTGTCAGCCTTCCCGAGGAATCTCGCCGCGATCTCGAGGCCCTCACGCGCCGCCAGACCGCGCCGGTGCGCCTAGTGCGTCGTGCCCGCATCGCGCTGCTGGCCGATCAGGGCTGGTCCAATGAACGGATCGCCGCGGAGCTCGGGCTGACCGACAAGTCGGTGCGCCAGTGGCGGAGCCGTGTCGCCGCGGGCCCGTCCATGCGAGCGCTGGAGGACCAGCCGAGGTCGGGGCGGCCGGTGGAGGTGCCGCTCGCGGTCCGCCTGCAGTTCATCAGTCTGGCGTGCTCTCGCGCAACCGACGACAAGACGCCCTTCCGGGAGCTTTGGTCCTACGCCGCGCTTCAGGAAGCCCTGCTGCGAGCGACGGGCTGGAAGCTGAGCATCAGCGAGATCGGTCGAATCCTCCGCACCGAGGACATTCGGCCTCACCGGGTCCGGATGAGGCTGAACAGCCAGGACGAGTGGTTCTGAGAGAAGGCGGAGGCCGTCTGCAAGCACTACTCCGACCCCGATCCCGACACCACGGTGCTGTGCGTCGACGAGAAGCGCCTGTTCGCCCATGAGTGCCTGCACGCGCTCCGCCCTGCAGAGGCCAGCTGTAGGCACGCACTCGGACCCAGCGATCCTGGCCATTCCGCACGCACGTTCCCCGCGGTTGTCGAACCTAGGGCGCATCGCGCGTGCCTACAGCCAGGCGCTCGCGGGGCGCACGTTGATGGTGTCGCGCAGCCGCGCCAGCACCTCGTCGCTGTCCAGTTCGGCGCCCAGCTCGGCCTCGTGCTGCTTGGCCTCGGAGATCAGCTCGTACAACGGGAAGTGAATCGCCGCCCACCCCTCGCGAAACGCAGGGAGCCAGGCGGCAGGCATCCACGCCCGGCCCAGCGCGTCGGCGGTGTACACGCCCTTCAGGCTACCGCGCTGGCGGCCCAGGCGGTCGCACGCCTCGCGCACGCGGTCAGGCAGGAGCGAGACGGACAGCGATCCACGCCGCCCTCCCCGGGAGATCCCGGTGGCGATGAGGTCGCGCTCCATCTCGGCGAGCACGCGCAGCTCGCGGTAGGGGGCGAGGGCGCCGGCCAGGACCTCCCAGGCACAGGCGGTCGAGCACGCCAGCGAGCGCTGCGCCGCGGCTGGCGTGCGCGTCAACACCACCAGCCCCCACACCCCACGTCCCCTCGGTTATGTCCGCCTGCACCGCCAGGAGCGCCGATGACCGACCCGCACACGGAAGCCTACGAGCTGCGAGAGATCGCCGGGGACGCCGCGAACCCCAGTCGCCCCCCCGATCTGCTCATCGAGATCCCGCACGGCGCCACCCGGCGGCAGGACTACGAGGCGCTGGAGCGGCGCCTGAAGAGCGCGCTGCCCGCCGACCTCATCGACTTCTTCTTCGTCAACACCGACGCGGGCGCGCCGGAGCTGGCCGAGGCGCTGGCGCGCCGCCTGGTCGAGGCGGATCCGGCGAAGAAGGTGCGCATCTTGACGGCGCGGGTGCCGCGCACCTTCATCGACCTGAACCGCGTCCTGGACCAGAGCCCGGAGAGCTACCGCGAGGGCAAGGTGACGCCAGGCATCCCGCCGTGGATCCGCGACCCCGACGACCAGGAGCTGCTGCGTGGGCTGCTGCGCGCCTACGCGGCGGAGGCGGCCCTCTCCTTCGAGGAGATCTGCGGGGCGGGCGGGCTCGCGCTGATGCTCCACACCTACGCGCCGCGGTCGGTCGATGTTCAGGTCGATGAGGACATCGTCCGCGCCCTGCACCGGGCCTACGCTGAGGAGGTCGTCCACACCTGGCCGCTGCGTCCGGAGGTGGACATCATCGGGCGCGACATGGAGGGGCGCCTCCTCGCCCCGCAGGGGCTGGTGGACGCGGTGGTCGCCGCCTGTCGCCGCGCCGATCTGCATGCCACGGTGGGCGGCACCTACCCGCTGCACCCCAGCACCGCCGCCTTCCACCTCGCCGCGCGCCACCCCGGCCGCACGCTCTGCGTGGAGGTTCGCCGCGATCTGCTCGCCGACCCCTTCACGCCGTTTGAGCAGATGCGCATCGGCGAGGTGAAGGTCGCGCGGGTGGCCGGCGCGCTGGTCGAGGCGCTGCTGCTGGCCTGGGGTTATGTCTCGCTGCCCGATTCGGCCCGATAGGAGCAGACGATGCAGTCCGCAGCCCCG
>CAZKWG010000584.1:0-5497 GCA_964556105.1 uncultured Enterobacterales bacterium
TCGACCGCAAGATCCGCCTCGTCGGCGCCCAGGTCCTCGACGGCATCCTCGCCCCCGAAGACGCCCGCGCGCTCAACGCCCCGCTCATCGCCCAGCGCGAGCACGCGAAGCTCCGCCTCGCGACGCTCCCTTCCTCAACCGCGCTCCCAGCCCCCGACACCATCGACGCCGAGACCTTCCGCGCCGCGATCCGCGAAGCCTGGTCCCAGCGCCCCATCGAAGCCCGCCGGGAGGCCCTCGACCGCATGATCGACCAGATCACCCTGTCCGAAGGCGGCGCCCACATCGAATACCGATGCAAAGACGCCGACCCACGGTTTCGTCACCAACCTCCCGACGGCCCACCATAAGCACCCATGTCGTTTCGGGTGCCATCAACGTCATTCAACGCCGAGCTGGGATCACCAACGTCGATGCACGGTGAGTAGTCGTCCAGCGTGAAGTCGTAGCCGGCTGCGTCGGTCATGCGCGGATTGGAGGTGATGTTCCCCGTCCCCGAGCTCGCCCCGGTGGTGTAGCCCGAGGGGATGTCGTTGGCGTAGAAGTCGGAGTAGGTGACCGAACCGGACACATAGAGCAGATCGCGCAGAGAGCTGTTCTCTTGGAAGATGGAGCTGTTGACCTTCGAGCCGGTGCCGATCGTCAGCAGGTTGTGGTAGCCGGTCACCGCGTTGTCGTAGAAGACGCTGTTGGTGATGCTGGTCGAGCCGTACGTGTTGGCCAGATAGCCAGCCCCCTCGTTCTCGTAGAACAGGCAGTTGGAGAACTCGGCGAAGATGTTGTAGGTGTAGAGGGTCGCGTAGGTGGCGGAGTTGGCCGTCATTACACAGTGGCGCATCTCCAGCGTACCGGTGGAGCCGCTGGCGTAGAACACGTAGTTGGAAGACTCGTTGTCCTCGATGACGATGTCGTCCCAGACGGTGTCGCCGCCGTTGACCGCGACGGCGATGGCGGCGTAGTTGTAGGCGATGCGCACGTCCTCGAAGCTGCCGTCCGTGTTGGACAGGTTGATCGCCGAGGCGGTGCCTGTGTAGGATCCGCGGAAGGTGAAGCCGCGGATGGTGACGTCTCCCTCGTCGACGTCCAGGGCGGGCGCGCTGGAGCCCTCGACGAGGGTGCTCTCCGATCCGTCCACGCCGATGAGCGTCAGCGCCATGTCGTCGATCTCGATGGCCTCCCACTCGCCCTCGCAGACGGCGATCACGTCGCCGTCGGCCGCGTCGTCCACCGCGTCCTGGATGCTGGTGTAAGGCGTGGTGCCGTCGGCGCAGACATAGAAGTCCCAGGTGTCGTCCTCAGGGTCCTCCTCGGGATCGGTGACCTCGACGTCCGCGTGCGGCCCACCATACAGGCCGATGTCGGCGCGCGTGCCGTCCGGGTCGTCGTAGGCCGAGCTGGGATCGCCCGTGTCGACACAGGGCGAGTAGTCGGTGAGCGTGAAGTCGTAGGCCGCAGGGTCGGTGAGGCGCGGGTTGGAGGTGATCACGCCCGTGCTGGAGGAGAGGCCCCAGGTGTAGCCAGAGGGGATGTCGTTGTCATAAAAGTCAGAGTAGGTGACCGAGCCCCCCACGTAGATCAGATCGCGCAGAGAGCTGTTCTCCAAGAAGATGCTGTTGACGATCTTCGAGGAGGTCCCGACGTGGACGAGGTTGTAGGAGGTGGTGACCGCGTTCTGGTAGAAGACGCTGTTGGACAGCGTGGTCGTGCCCTCGAGCTGCGCCAGGTAGCCAGGGCTGTTGTTCTCATAGAACTGGCAGTTGGAGATCTCGGCGGTGACGCCGTGGGTGTACAGCACCTGGTCGCCCGAGTTGCCCGTCACGACGCAGCCGTGAATGGCCAGGGCGCCGGTGGAGCCGGTGGCGACGAAGACATAGGTGGAGACCTCGTTGCCCTCCAGGGTCAGGTCCTCCCAGGTGGTGTCCCCGCCGCTGATGGCGACGGCGGTGTCGGCGTAGTTGTAGGCGACGCGTACATCGCGAAAGGTCGAGGTGGTGTCGACCAGGTTGATCGCCGAGGCGCCGCCAGTGTACGAGCCGCGGAGGGTGAAGCCGCTCATGGTCAGCGCGCCCTCCTCGACATCCAGCGCGGGCGCGTCGCTGCCCTGGATGGTGGTCAGCGCCGCGCCGTCCACGCCGGTCAGCGTCAGCTCGCGGTCCTCGATCTCCACCGCGTCCCAGTCGCCGGCGCAGACGGTGATCTCTGCGCCGTCCGGCGCGGCGTCCACCGCGTCCTGGATCTCGGTGTAGTCGCCCGTCCCGTCCGCGCAGACATGGTACGTGGCAGGTTCCCCCTCACCTTCCCCCTCGCCTTCGCCCTCGCCCTCACCTTCCCCCTCGCCTTCGCCCTCACCTTCCCCCTCGCCTTCGCCTTCCCCCTCGCCTTCGCCTTCCCCCTCACCTTCCCCCTCACCTTCCCCCTCGCCTTCGCCTTCCCCCTCACCTTCGCCTTCGCCGGTGTTGGGATCGCCCGTCTCGCTGTCGGCGTCATCCGGGACGCAGAGACCGTCCTCCAGGTGCGTACCCGGGCCGCATTGCGGGCCCGTGTCCTCGGGCTTCGCCGGCATACATCCTACCAGAAGCAGGGTCGTCAGAGCTGCGCGCATACGATGAACTCCCGTTCAGGTCAGGCCGAAGAGACCAGTATAGCAGCGCCCCTGTCAAGCAACGGACAATTCGAGTCCACGACCGGCGTGTCCGTCAGAGCTCCGCGCCCCCCAGAGCGCGGTCGAGCCGTGCCCCCCCCGCCGCGGCGACGCCAGCCCAGAGCAGGGCCCACGCCCTCCGGTCAGACCGGCTCGAGCGGGGCGAGGGTTGGCGAGCTGTTTCTGGCCGCCGAGCTCGTCTCTGGCGCGAAGACGGTGACTCGTGTGCCTCTCGACACCGTATCGACCTCCGCCGTCCGCGGCGCAGCCTCAGCCCGCGTCTCCTGGAGACGCACCCCCCACGATCGAGCGCGATACAACACAGCCAGCAATGCAAGTTTATTGACGTTGTGTATCAGACGTCTCGACACCTCCCTCTGGGAGCGCCCCGCCGGCGACCAGGACGACGTGGTCAGCCCGACGAGGACGAGCGCGCCTTCGTGCTGTCGGGGCATCTGCACATCGCGCTCGACGATGGCGGCGTCGACCTGCAGGCCGGCCAGAGGTACGTCGTGAGCCACGCGCGATCCCGATCCATCGAGGGGCAGCTCGACCTCTCTTCGGGATGAGCCGGCCCTAAGGTGCCGTAAGGTGCCGTAAGGTAGCGTAACGGCGTGTAAGATGGGGCAGCTTTAGATGGTGTGTGTGCTCGGCGGCTTCGACGAAGCGCGGGACACAGCCACCCTCTATCGCCCCTTCTGGGCGTCCCGGAGATCTCATGCCTTCCACCGATCGCGGCAGCCTCATCGTCGAGCAGTCCATCGACCTCAGCCTTTTCCCGCCGACCAGGACCCCGGCCGGCGCCCAGAGCTTCCCCCGCCTGATCTCCGTGAGCCTGGGCGGCGCCCACGCCGTCAACGAGGTCGTGCTGCTGACCGACTGGTGGCAGAAGCGCCCCAAGCGGGTCATCGTGTTCGATCAGGACGGCAGGTCGCTCGGCATCGGCGAGTTCGATACCTACACCGCCAATGTCTGCGGTGAGAACGGTGACGAGACCTGCGAGTACCCGGCTCGCCCCACCGCCCAGCTTCGCGTCCGCTGCAACGGCGGCACGGCGAGCGCGATCAGCCTGTTCGTGAACGGTCTGCTCGACCCGGCCAACCAGTTCGTGATCATCCAGGGCGTTCGCGTCTACGGGGTGTGATCCCTCCCAAGATCTGTGTCCACGCGGGCGGGGCGCTCAGTAGCTGTTCCCGAAGACGAGCAGCGCCTCGCCCGCGCCGCTGTCCGCTCCGGGCGCCCCGATGACGATGTCGCCGTAGCCGTCCCCGTCGGTGTCTCCGGCGCCGGCCACGGCGCTGCCGGCCTGGGCGCTCACCGCGCCGCCCGCGAGGGTCGCGTCCGCCAGAGTGAGGCTCATCACCGAGGAGATCGGCCCATAGAGCAGCCAGGTCAGGCCCTCCCCGTCGCCGCCCGACCCCTCCGCGTCGGGCGCGCCGATGATCACATCGTCGTAGCCATCCCCGTCCACATCGCCCGCGCTGGAGACCGCGGCGCCCGACTGGTCCCCGACCGTCTCGCCGATCAGCAGCGCGTCCGAGGACACCAGCGTTCCGCCGCCGCCAAAGCTGCGCTCCCCCAGGACGATCGCCGCCGCGCCCACGCTCCCTGAGCCGGCGCTGTAGCCGGGCGCCCCCACCAGGAGATCATCGTAGCCGTCGGCGTTGACGTCCATGGCGCCCGCCAGCCCCGTCCCGACGGCGTCGCCGGTCGCGCCGCCGCGCACCAGCAGGTCAGCGCTGCCCAGCCCCAGGCTCTCCTCGGAGAGCGGACCGAGGAAGGCGGCGACCCTGCCCGCGCCGCTCACCGAGCCCCAGTCCGCAGAGGGTGCGCCCACCAGCGCGTCGTCCACGCCGTTCGCGTCCAGGTCACCCGCGCGCGCGACCGTCTCGCCCACGCTGTCGCCGCTGTCCCCGTAGACCAGCCCGTCCGCGCCGAGCTCACCCGAGATCGCGGGGCCGAGCACGAGGGCCGCGACGCCGGCGCGGCTCCCCCAGTCGCTGCTGCCGGGGACGCCGATCAACAGATCCGGCTCCCCGTCCCCGTCAACGTCGCCGAGCATCGCCACCGCCACGCCCGCCGTGTCCCCTGCCGACGCGCCGGTCAGCATCGCCGCCCAGGCCGCGCTGCCGTCCAGGTCGCTGGACCCGCTCAGCGGACCCTCCAGCACATAGGCCGCGCCCGCCGCGCTCCCCTTGGAGTCTTCGCCCGGCGCGCCGAGGAGCAGGTCGTCGTAGCCGTCTCCGTCCAGGTCCATCCCCCCGTCGAGGCCCTGCCCCAGGCGGTCTCCGCCGGTTCCCCCGACGAGTCGCGCCGTGTAGGTCGCGTGGACGGTGGCGCTGCCCGCCGCTACCGGCCCGCTCACGAGATAAACGAGTCCACTGTTTGTGCCGCCGCTGCCCGCCGGGGCCGCCAGGAGCAGATCGTCGAGCCCGTCCCCGTCCACGTCGCCGGCTGCCGACACCCGCTCGCCCAGCGCGTCGCGCGCGGTGTAGCCCAGGCGCTCCGCGTCCGCCGAGAGCGCCCCCTCGGGCCGGCAGGCCGAGACCGCCTCCGCGACGGTCGTGCCGCAGGCGTTGGCCACCCCATCGCCGCACACCTCGGTCGCGCCGGGATAGCGGGCGTCCTCCGTGTCGTCACAGTCCCCGTCCTCGTCCGCGTAGCCATCGACCGGGTCGCAGAGGCGCGCGATCTCCGTCGAGACGCCGTAGCCGTCCCCGTCCTCGTCCGCGTAGTAGACCTCCAGGCCGGAGGCCGAGCTGTCCGCGTCGTCAGCCAGACCGTCGCAGTCCTCGTCGACGTCCGCGCCGTCGCAGACCTCCGTCTTCGAGGGGTTGATGTCGGCGTCGGCGTCAT
>CAZKWG010000585.1:0-5493 GCA_964556105.1 uncultured Enterobacterales bacterium
CTCTTCCATCCGCTTCGGCATCGGCCGCTTCACGACCGACGAGGAGATCGACCACGCCATCCAGCTCGTCACCGAGAAGGTGCGCTGGCTCCGCGAGATGAGCCCGCTGTACGAGATGGTCAAAGAGGGCATCGATCTCAAGACCGTGAGCTGGGTCGCCCACTAGGCTCTCCCGGCAGAAGTTCGGCCTTCCCCCTTTTCAAGACTCGAGGAGACTCTCATGGCCTACAGCGAGAAAGTGGTCAACCACTACGAGAACCCGCAGAACGTCGGCAGCCTGGACAAGTCGGATCCGGACGTCGGTACCGGCCTGGTCGGCGCGCCGGCCTGCGGCGACGTCATGAAGCTCCAGCTGAAGATCAACGACGACGGCGTCATCGAGGACGCGAAGTTCAAGACCTTCGGCTGCGGCTCGGCCATCGCGTCCAGCTCGCTGGTGACGACCCTGGTGAAGGGCCGCACGGTGCAGGACGCGATGCAGATCAAGAACTCGGACATCGCCCGGGAGCTCTCGCTGCCGCCGGTCAAGATCCACTGCTCGGTGCTGGCCGAGGACGCGATCAAGGCCGCCATCGCGGACTATCAGAAGAAGAAGGGGATTGTTCCCTCCGAGTCTTCCGCGCAGACCGACAAGAGCACGCCAGTCGGCTAAACTGGCAACGTCGAGGGGAGGTTCGCTGTGGCTGTCACCATGACCACGTCTGCCATCGAGCGCATCGCCGCGCTCAAGAAGAGCCGCCAGACGCCCGACGCCATCCTGCGCGTGGGCGTGCGCGGCGGAGGCTGCTCTGGCCTCAGCTACTACATCGACTTCGTCGATTCGACGGACGCGAAGGACAAGATATTCACGTTCGACGGCGGCGTGACGATCGCGGTGGATCGCAAGAGCTACCTCTTCCTCAACGGCACCGAGATCGACTTCCAGAAGGGCATGATGAAGACCGGCTTCGAGTTCAAGAACCCGATGGCCTCTCGCTCGTGCTCCTGCGGAGAGTCCTTTAGCCTCTGACCTCGCGCGGACGCTGTGACGACGACCTGCTGGCGATGCCACGAAGCGCTCGAGGGGCCTGTCTGCGTGGGGTGCGGCGCGATTCAGCCGCCTCCCGCGCGGCCGGACTTCTTTGCGATCCTCGGGCTCTCCCGGACCTGGAAGCTGGAGAGCGCCACGCTCGACCAGGCCTGGCGTGAGGTGAGCCGCAAGGTCCACCCGGATCGTTTCGCCGGGAAGAGCGCCGTGGAGCGCCGCATGAGCCTCCAGTGGACGGCGATCATCAACGAGGCGCGCCGCGTGCTGCGGGACCTCGTGTCGCGCGCCCGCTATCTGGCCAGCGGCCTGACCCGGCCGCCCGACGAGGGCGGTCCCGTGCTGGATCCGGACTTCCTCGAGGAGATGTTCGATCTTCGCATGGAGGCGGATCTCGATCCGGACAGCGTGCTGCCCCGGGCCGAGAGCGGGCGGCAGGAGATCCTGGCGGAGCTCGACAGCATCTTCGCCCGGTGGGAAGCAGGGAATGGCGACCTGAAGCGGGTCGAAGAGCGCCTCGCTCGGCTCAAGTACCTCGACAACCTCGTGCAGAGCGCCCGCTGACAGGGCCGCCGAGAGGCAGACGAACATGGCGAACATCGGTATCGATCTCGGCACCACGCACTCGCTGGTCGCGGTGGTGATGAACGGAAAGGCGCGCTGTCTCCTGGATGAAGAGGGGCGCTCGCTGCTGCCCAGCGCCGTCCGCTACGCCGGCGGCGGCGTGGACGTGGGCTGGGACGCGCTGGCGCAGGCCGGCGAGCCCGGCGGCGTGACCTTCACCAGCGTCAAGCGGTTCATGGGGCGCGCCGTCTCGGACGTGGCCGAGGAGGCCCGCCTCTTCCGTTACGATCTGATCTCGGAAGACGAGCGCGTGGTGCGCTTCCGCGCCGACGATCGGGTGGTGACCCCGGTGGAGGTCTCGGCCGAGGTGCTGCGCGCGCTGGCGACCCGGGCCGAGGACGCGCTGCTCAGCAAGCCGGGCGGCGTGGTGATCACCGTGCCGGCCTACTTCGACGACGCCCAGCGCCAGGCCACGCGCGACGCCGCGCGGATCGCCGGCCTGGAGGTGCTGCGCCTGCTCAACGAGCCGACCGCCGCCGCGCTGGCCTACGGCCTCGAGCAGAGCCGCAGCGGGCTCAAGGTGGCGGTCTACGATCTGGGCGGTGGGACCTTCGACATCAGCATCCTCGAGCTCGACGAGGGCGTCTTCCAGGTCCTGTCCACGGCCGGCGACACTCACCTGGGCGGCGACGACTTCGATCAGGCGCTGGCCGCCGTCCTGCTCCAGAGCGCGGGCATCACGGACGCCGACGGGCTGACCTTCCGCCGCGCCGTGCGCGCCGCCGAGCAGGCCAAGCGCGAGCTCTCCGCCGTGGAGTCGACGACCATCCGCGTCACCCTCGACGGCAGGACGGTCGAGGCCGAGATCGACCGGAAGAGCTTCGAGAACCTCATCCGCGCCCACGTCGAGCGCACCGCGCAGGCCTGCCTCCGCGCGCTCCAGGACGCGGGGCTTCAGCCCTCGGACATCGACGAGGTCGTCCTGGTCGGCGGCTCCACCCGCGTCCCGCTGGTCCGGCGCTATGTCGCGGAGCTCTTCGGCCGCACCCCGCACACCGATCTGAACCCCGACGAGGTCGTCGCCATCGGCGCCGCCATGCAGGCCGACATCCTCGGCGGGTCGAGCCCGCTGGCCGACGATCTGCTGCTGCTCGACGTCATCCCCCTCTCGCTCGGTCTCGAGGTGATGGGCGGCGTGGTCGAGCGCCTCATCCCGCGCTGCTCCACCATCCCCGCCCAGGCCAGCCAGACCTTCACCACGCACGCCGACGGCCAGACGGCGGTGGACCTGCACGTCGTGCAGGGCGAGCGCGAGCTGGTCCAGGACAACCGCTCCCTGGCGCGCTTCAAGCTCACCGGCCTGCCTCAGCTCCCGGCGGGCGTGCCGCGCATCAAGGTGGACTTCCTGGTCGATGCCGACGGCATCCTCACCGTCAGCGCCAGCGAAGAGTTCACCGGCGTCGAGGCGAGCATCGAGGTCGTCCCCAGCTACGGCCTCTCCGAGGACGAGATCGAGAACATGCTGGAGGAGGCCATCGACCACGCCGAGACGGACGTGGACCAGCGCCTCCTCATCGAGGCCCGGGTCGAGGCCGACCAGATCCTGAACGCGCTCAGCCGCGCGCTCGAGGACGACGCGCCCCTGCTCGTGGCGGGCGAGCGCGAGCAGCTCGACGGCGTCGCCAGCCAGCTCCGCGCCGCGATCGCCGCGTCGGATCGCGCCCGCATCTCCTCGCTCTCGCACAAGCTGGACGAGGTGAGCGCGCCGTTCGCGCAGCGCCGCATCGAGCGGGATCTCGCGCTCGCGCTGGAGGGTCGCACAGCGGACGACGTCGCGAAGCACCTGGGAATGGGTGACTGAAGCGAGCCGCCCGAGCGCACCTTTCTGCCGCGACGCGGTATGCTGACGGTCCCGTGTCCAGTTCGCTACGACCCTACCCACCTACCGTCGGCCCGTACCGCGTGCTTCGCCCGCTGGGACGGGGAGGTGCGGCCGTGGTCTACGAGGTCGAGCACCCCTCGACCGGGGAGCGGATCGCGCTCAAGCTGCTGACGCACCAGCTCTCGGCCGTGCGCTTCGAGCGGGAGTATCGGACGCTGGCGTCCCTTGATCATCCGAACGTGGTCAGGGTCTTCGACTACGGGTTCACCGACGATCAGTTCCCCTACCTGACGATGGAGCTGCTCGACGGCGTCCCCGCCCAGGCTCACGCCAAGGCCTGCGGGCGACCCGGCGGCGTCACGCGCACCGCGGAGGTGGTGCGCATCGGGGCCCTGGTCGCCGATGCGCTGGAGTATCTGCACCGGCACCGGATCGTGCACCGCGACCTGAAGAGCTCGAACGTGCTCGTCCTGGCCAGCGGCGCGGTGAAGCTGCTCGATCTGGGCACGGCGCGGCTGCTGGGCTCCAACGAGGGGATCACCCGGCAGGGCGAGTTCATCGGGACCTTCACCTACGCGAGCCCGGAGCAGCTCACCGGGCAGACGGTGGACCACCGCTCCGACCTCTACTCGCTGGGCGTGCTGCTCTATCGGCTGCTGACGGGCCGGCGTCCCTTCGAGGTGGACGACCCGCACGAGCTGGCGCGTCTGCACATCGAGGCCCCGCCGCCCCCGCCCACCGACATCGCGCCCGGCTTGCCGGCCACGCTCGCCGCCTTCGTGCTCCACCTCCTGGCCAAGCGCCCGGACGAGCGCCCGAAGAGCGCGCGCGAGGTCGCCGACACCCTGCGTCAGAGCGGGCTCGGCGCGCCGCCGCTCTCCATCGGACCGCCGTGGCAGAGCGAGCTGCCCCTCATCGGGCGTGGTCCGGAGCTGGCGGCCATCGACCAGGCGCTCAGCGAGGCGCGGCCGGGGAGCATGCTGCTGCTGCTGGGCAGCCAGGGCTCCGGGCGCGCGCGCCTGCTCCTGGAGAGCATCCGGCTGGCGGCGAGACACAATATCCCTGCCTTTCACGCTACGTTTCCGGGGCCGTCCGGGCTTGGGGCGTTCACGCAGATCGCCTGGGCGATCACCCGGGACCTGCGCAAGGACGGCCCCACCGATCCCGCCTACGCCGTCCTGCGAGACGCCTCGCCTGCGCCGCCCGCGTCTACACGGCTGGTGCTCTTCCTGGAGCTCGCGTCGCTGGTGCGCAAGCGCTCGGGTCAGGATGGGCGGCCCGTCCTGCTCGCGCTGCACAACCTGGACGAGGCGCGCCCGCTCGGCCTGCAGGCGCTGAGCGCCGTGCGCATGCGGGCGGCGGAGTCCGGCCTGCCGTTGATCTGCATCGCGACGGCGGAGTCCGCGAACGGAGAGCCCTCGCCGGCGCTCTTGCGCGCCTTCCCGGACGCGGGCATCGTCCCGCTCGGGCCGCTCGAGGTCCACGAGGTCGGCCAGCTCATCAGCGCGATGCTGGGCACCGAGACGCCCCCGGCGGCGCTCTCCGGGCGTCTGCACGAGGCGACCGGCGGGCTGCCCGGTCATCTGGACGCCATGGTGCGCGCGGGCGTGCGGGCAGGGGCGCGGGCCCGCGGTCGACTGGCGCTGCCGCCGAGCATGGCGCAGGCGCTCTCGGTTCACCTTCAGAGCCTGAGCCGCGTGTGCGGCAGGGTCTGGGAGTCGCTCGCGGCCGCGGGCGGCGAGGCCCACATCGATCTGCTCGGCCACGTCTCGGCGCTCCCCACGTTGGAGCTGCGGGCCGGTCTGCTCACCTTGCAGCGCGAGGGCCTGGTCGAGCAGGTGGACGAGGGTGGGGTCGAGACCTGGCGCTTCCGACTGCGCACGATGGGTCGCATCGCCCTCGACGGGCTGCCGAACGATCGCGCCGAGGAGCTGCGGCAGAAGGTCGCGAGCGGGTTGGCCACCGCCCCGCCCACGGCGGCCAAGGTTCGCCAGCTCGTCGCCAGCGGCCACCTCGAGCCCGC
>CAZKWG010000586.1:0-5460 GCA_964556105.1 uncultured Enterobacterales bacterium
CGCTTCGGCAACGAGTTCTTCACCGCCGTCGACCTGATCGCTGACGGCAGCGTGGTCGGCGCGCGCCTCGTCGTGTAGCGCGAGCGGCGCGCCCTGGAGCAGGAGCGAGACGTCCTTGGCGCCGTCCCGCTCGCGGTAGCGGTAGCCCTCGCCGCTGGTCGCGCTGAAGAGCGCGCTCCAGGCGGGCGCGCTCCAGCCGAGCTGCACGCCGAGGTCGGCGGGCTCCCACCAGCCCTGGTCCACCCCGAAGCTGGGCGCGACCCCGCGCAGGCCCCAGGCGCGCTCGGCGCTCGAGACCCAGGGGTCCTCGACCAGCCCGATGGCGCCGCGCAGGCCGGTGTCGGGCGCGGCGAGCTGCAGCTCCGCCAGCAGCAGCCGGAGGAGGATGGACTCGCCATCGACGCCGATCGAGCCCGCGCTCCCGCCGGAGCGGGTGGCCTCCACCGCGAGGCGCGCCGCCAGGGCCTCGCTCTCGCGCAGGCCCAGACCGGCGCGCGCCCAGGGCAGGGTCAGCTCGGGGCTGGGGCCGGTCGTGGGCCAGGTGTAGCCCAGGCGGCCCGCCAGCCGCAGATCCAAATCCAGGCAGGGCTCGGAGGAGAGGGGCAGGCCCAGCGCGAGGGCGGTCACGGCGGCGCATCCGGTCATAGATCGTCCTCGACGCGCTCGGCGCCGAGGGCGGGGCCCCAGCGGTCGAGCAGCGCAACAAGGCGCGCATGGTCTTCCAGCAAGGTCGCGTGGTCTTCCTCCGCCAGCGCGGAGAGCCGCAGGCCCAGCGCCACGCCAGGGTCCTCCGCGTCGAGCGCGCCGACCTCGGCCAGCAGCGGCCCCAGCGCGTCCTCGCCCGTGGACGTCCCGCCGCGCGCGTGCGCGCCCGCCAGCAGACGGCCGAGCGCCGCGCCCAGCGGGACCAGATCCGCCTGGACCAGGTCGCCGTCGGCCCAGCCCTCCTCGATGTCGGCGCGGTCGACGTCCTGGTTCCAGCCGCCGTACGAGAGCGCTTTGTAGGCCTGGTCTCCGTCCATCACCGCGTCCGCGCAGCCGTCGGCGCTCTCGCTCGACCAGATGGCGGCGTTGGCGGCGCGGATCCGGGCGGCGTTGTCGTCGAACAGGCTGCCGGCCGTGTCCTCGCCGGGCATGGTGGGCGGATCGATGACCTCGCGCAGCATCAGCAGCGCGTCATCGTCGGAGCCCGCCGCGCCGGTGTCGAAGAGCAGCAGATAGCGCGTCGCCGGCAGCGAGCTGACGCCGACCCCGTAGAGCCGCACGGCGTCCTGCAGCCTCAGGGCGGCGCGATCGCCGCTGGCCCAGCGCGCCCACAGCGCGGCCACCTGCGCGGCCTCCTCGTCCGTGAGCGCGACCGTCGATCGTCCGTTCTCGTCGGGCGCCCAGGAGCGGATCAGGGTCAGCTCGGCGTCCGCGCCCGGGTTGGTCCAGTCGCCCAGGCGCGGATCGTCTGGGCCATCGTCGATGGCCGACGCGAGCACGTCCTCGAGCAGCGCCCCCAGCGTGTGCTCCGTCGAGCCCGCCACCGTCTCGGCGGCGCGGTCGGTCGCGCTCCAGGTGAGGCTCTGCGCGTCGAGGCGGATCAGCTCGTCGACGTAGGCCTCTCCCAGCGCGTTGACGATCTCGCCGCGGCACAGCGCGTGGCAGCCGGGCAGCCCAGCGCTGAGCGTGGTCAGCCCGAGCGCGGATCGGCGGAGGTCGAGCAGCCAGGGGCCCCAGGTCGCGGCGTCGAGGTCGTCGATCTCCAGGGTGAAGCTCTGGGAGGTGTCCCAGGTGGGGCTGAGATCTCGGGGTCCCGGGCAGCCGGGGCCCACCATCGTGCTGAGGTTCTCCGGGTGCGCGTCGCCGACCAGCAGCACCCGGGCGGCGTCGACGTCCCGCAGCTCGGGCATCGTCTGGCGGGCGCCCGCGGGCCGCACCAGGTCGGCGTAGTACCAGCCGGCGGTCCCCCGGAAGAAGTCGTAAGGGTGGGCGGCCATGCGCGCGTACTTGGACTCGAGCAGGCTCGGGTCGCGCGCGCCCCAGACCGCGTTCTCGCGGAGGAGGTGCTCGTGCATCGCGGCGGTGCGCGGCTCGGGTGTGGCGCACCCGAGAAGGGACACGAGGAGCCAGAGGCGAGAGGAGAGCATGGGGGCCACGTAGTCCACGCGCCTGACGGGCCCGTGAAGCCTGGGTGACAGTTCGGCGAACCCAGGTGGTCTGAATGTGCTCCAAATCGTCACGGCCCCTTCATCGGTCCGTCACCGCCGCGGAGATAGCCCATGCCGCGGAGGAAGACGCGATGCACGTTCATGGCGCCATCTGGGGATCTCTGGCGTTGGCTTTGGTAGCCTGCGCGGACAAAGACAAGGAGGACGACACCGGCGAGGTTCAGCCCGGTGTCTGCGTGGACGGGCGGGGCGCGCTGAGCGGCACCATCACGGGTGAGCTTTCGCTCGAGGCGGGCTGCACCTGGACGCTCACCGGCGGCCTCTTCGTCGGCGACGGCACCGAGGCGGGGGCCGGCGTGCTCACCATCCCCGCGGGGACCACGGTCGAGGCCGACAGCGCCACCCCGAGCTTCCTGGTCGTCACCCAGCACAGCCGGATCGAGGCGGCGGGCACCGCCGACGCGCCCATCACCTTCACCACGGTCGTGCCCGAGGGCAGCCGCGTGCCCGAGCTGTGGGGCGGGCTCGTCCTGAACGGGCGCGCGCCCGTCAACGCCTGCGAGGGGGAGGGCTGCTCGGTCTCCAGCGACGCCGACCTCGGCGACTACGGCGGCGGCGACCCGGAGGACGACAGCGGCACCCTCCAGTACGTGCGCGTCGCCTGGGGAGGCGTCCAGCTCAGCGAGGACGCCGAGCTCAACGGGCTGGCCCTCCAGGGCGTCGGCCGCGGCACGACCATCGAGAACGTGCACCTCCACCGCAACGGCGACGACGGGCTCGAGGTGCTGGGCGGGACCGTCGATCTGCGCCGGGTGCTGGTGACCTATAGCGGCGACGACGGCATCGACGTCGCCCAGGGCTGGACCGGCCGCGGCCAGTTCCTGGCCGTGGTCCAGAGCCTGGACGAGGGCGAGCACGGGCTGGAGATGGACAACCTGGAGGACGACGAGGCGGCGAGCCCCATCACCCAGCCCACGCTCAGCCATGTCACCCTGGTGGGTCAGGACGGCGAGGACAGCGAGCTCGGCCTGCAGCTCCGCCGCGGGACCGGCGGTCGCCTCTCCAATGTTGTGGTCAGCCGCTTCACGGAGGCATGCGTGAACATCGACGACGACGCGAGCTGGGCCCTGGTCGAGGCGGAGGCCCTCACCATCGATCACAGCATCTTCGACTGCAACATCCCTTATGTCGAAGACGACGAAGATCGCTCGGTCGAGGGCTGGTTTCTCGCCGGCGAGGGCAACGAGCTGGGCGATCCGGGCCTCTCCGATCCCGGGACGCTCAGCGCGCCGGGCCTCGCCCCAGGGAGCGGCGCCCTCTCCGCGAGCGGCGGTGAGAGCCCCGACGATCCCTGGTTCGAGGCCGCGAGCTTCCGCGGCGCCGTGGGCCCGGACGACGTGTGGACCGCCGCCTCGTGGCTCAGCTTCGAAGAAAATTGAACATGTTCAATAACTGACACAGTCGGCGCGGGCGCTGTGGTCGCAGCCGTCCGTGCCGATGTAGCGCTGAGTGCTGGCGTCCTCGACGGCGCGGCTCTCCAGCGAGGCCCCGGCCGCGGTCAGCGCCTCGACATGCTGGATCAGCCCCTCCGCGTACTCGGTGTACGTGTTCACGTACAGCCCGGCGTCATAGATGGCGCCGAAGGTGTCCCAGCCGTCCTGACCCGACGCGATGAAGCTGTTGGTGACCACCGTGTAGGTGGCCTCCTCGTCGATGGCGGTCCACGACGCGCTGAAGCGCGGGTTCACCTCGACGGCGCTCACCCGACTGCCGTAGGCCTGCGAGGCGTCGATCTCGTAGCGAAGACCGGCGGCGTAGGGGTAGGAGCCCGTCGAGCCGCCCTCGTCGAGCGCGTTGCTCAGCGCGTCCTCGAGCACCGCCACGATCTCGGCCCCCGTCAGCTCCAGGGTCACCAGCGTGTTCGAGAAGGGCAGCACCGTGTATCCGGTGGCGATGGAGAAGTCGCCGGCCGCGATGTCGGTGCGCACGCCGCCGGCGTTCTGAAGCGCGAGGTCGGCCGTGGGGGTCACCTCGAGGAAGGCCCTGGCGACCACGTCGCCGACCTCGCTGCCGTGCTCGTAGGTCTCGCTGATGTCGCAGATCGACGAGCGCCCCTGGTTGGGGAAGCGCTCCAGGCAGAGATCCTCGGCCACCGTGCCGATGACCGTGGCCGTGAGCAGGTCAACCTGGGCGCTGTAGGTCTCGAGCAGCGCGCTGGTCTCGGCGTCGGCCTCGACCGCGACGACCTCCTCGGTGGCGGTGAGCGCGTCGATCACCACGTTCAGATCCTCTCCCTCCAGGGCCAGCTCAGCGGCGGCGCCGTCCGCGTCCGTGTAGGTGTAGATGAGGTTCGCGCCGTCGATGGGCATGCGCGGGCCGCCGCCGCAGCGCGTGACCACCCCCGCCGCGTCGAAGCTCACGTCCAGCATCCCCAGCAGGTGCGCGTACTCCCAGGCCTGGACCACGCAGACCGGCTCGCCGTCCGCGTTCGTGATGTCCGCCGGGTAGGCGTCGATGACGTTGAAGCCGAGGTCGGCCATGCCCGAGCCGGCCAGCAGCGTGTGCGAGTCGCCGCCCACGACGACGTCTACGCCCCTCAGCGCCGCGGCCAGCGCGCGCTCTCCGTCGTGCGTGTAGTGGGTGAGCAGGATGATCTTGTCGATGCCCTCCGCGGTGAGCGCGTCGATATGGGTCTGGGCCGTCTCCGCCTCGTCGAGCAGGGTGGTGCCCTCGTCCGGGCTCGAACTCGCCATCGTCTTCTGGGCGATGGTCAGGCCGATGATGCCCACCTGCTGACCGCCGACCTCGAGCACCGTGTAGGGCTCGAAGCGGCCGTTCAGCGCGCTGCCGCTGTGCGGGGAGAGGTTCGCGGAGAGCACCGCCGGCGGGCAGGGGCCGCCTTCGAGCGCGTCCACGAAGCTGGCCAGGGCCGCGTCGCCGTTGTCGAATTCGTGGTTGCCGAAGGTGAACGCGTCGAAGCAGACCTGGCCCATCATGGCCGCGTCGGCCTCGCCCTCGAACAGCGTATAGTACAGGGTGCCAGCCAGCGCGTCGCCCGCATGCAGGCGGAGGACGTTCTCTTTCTCGGCCGCGAGCTGGTCGAACAGGGTGACCAGCATCGGGAAGCCGCCGTAGGCGACCGAGACCTCGCTGAGCGGCGCGCCGGAGGCGTCCGCGGTGGCGCCCAACGTGAGCCCGCTCACGTCGTAGCCGAGTTCCTCGGCGTCGAGGTGGGAGTGGTGGTCGTTGATGCAATGGGTTTCGGTCTTCCCGCAGCAATCGGTGCGAAATTCGGCAAGCCAGATGA
>CAZKWG010000587.1:0-5459 GCA_964556105.1 uncultured Enterobacterales bacterium
CGCGGGGCCGCCACCGTCCTGACCGACCCGGGCGCCATCGCGAGCGCCCTCGGCGAGGTGGGCGTCACCTATGAGCGCTGGGCGACGCGCGCGTCGCTGCCGCCCGACGCCAGCGAGGCCGAGGTCCTCGCTGCCTACGCCGAGCCCATGGCCGCGCTCCGCGACCGCCACGACTTCCAGAGCGCGGACGTGGTGCGCATGCACCCGCAGCACCCGGCCCGCGCGACCGCCCGCCAGAAGTTCCTCGCCGAGCACACGCACGCCGAGTTCGAGATGCGCTTCTTCGTCCAAGGGCGCGGGCGCTTCTACCTGCACGCCGGCGAGCGCGTGCTGATGGTCACCTGCGCGGCCGGCGATCTGCTCTCCGTACCGGCGGGCATGCGCCACTGGTTCGACATGGGCGAGCACCCCTCCTTCGTCGTCATCCGCCTGTTCACCACGGCGGAGGGCTGGGTGGCGAACTTCACGGGCGACGACATCGCCACGCGGTTCCCGCCGCTCGAGAGCGCGCCGGGGGCCTGATGCGCGCGGTGCTGACCGAGATCGAGGGCACGACCACCGCCGTCACCTTCGTCACGGAGACGCTCTTTCCGTACGCCCGCGCCCGCATCCCGCGCTGGGTGCGAGATCGTTGGGAGGATCCCGCCCTCGCCGACGTTTTTGCTGCAACGCAGCATGAGGCGGGCGCGTGCGGCCCCGAGGCGGTGATCCAGACCCTGTTGGGCTGGATGGACGAGGACCGCAAGGTGGGCGCGCTCAAGACGCTCCAAGGCCTGATCTGGGAGGGCGGCTATCGCGACGGCACCCTGGTGAGCCACCTCTACCCGGACGTGGCGCCCGCCCTGCGTCGCTGGCGCGCGCAGGGGCTCACGCTGGCGGTCTACTCGTCCGGCTCCGTGGCCGCCCAGCGGAGCCTCTTCTCCCACACGCCCGAAGGCGACCTGACCCCGCTCTTCTCGGCCTTCTTCGACACGAGCTCCGGGCCCAAGCGCGCCCCGGAGAGCTACCGCCGCATCACCACCGCCCTGGCCCTGCCCGCGCCCGAGATCCTCTTTCTCTCCGATGTCGTCGAGGAGCTGGACGCCGCCGCCGAGGCTGGGATGTCCACGGGCTGGCTGGTGCGCGAGGGCGAGCCGCCCCTGAGCGCCCGCTATCCGGCCCTGCGCAGCTTCGACGAGGTCTCGCTCCCCCACCCTGTTCGCTGACGACCTGGAGCCCACGATGCCGTTGAGTCCGCAGTGCCTGTGTGTGCTCGCTGTCGCCGCCGGCTGCGCCGGGGACAAGGAGGAGGTCGGCCCGAAGGAGACGGGCGAAGACGCAGGCGAGACCGCGGACACCTACGTCCCCTCCGGGCCCGTCGAGCTTCGTCTCGCCCTCTCGGACCTCGCGACGAGCATGCCCATGACCGGGCCGCAGATCACGCTGGGCGGGCGCACGGCCACCGTCGGCGGCGCGGGCGTCGTCGTCTTCGAGGTCGAGCCCGACGACGCGGCGGTCGCGGTGGGCACCATGAGCGGGTACTGGCCGCTGCACGCCACCTTCACCGGCCCCCGCGAAGAGACCCAGTGGAGCCTGCTCTGGCCCTCCGAGAGCCTGCTCGACAGCCTCTCGACCGGCTTCGGGAGCGCGCTGGACGCGAGCAGGGGCGGCGCGCTGGTGCGCGTCTGGGAGCGGTCAGCGGACGGGGACCTCTACCACCTGGACGGCGGGCGGGCCGTCTGGTCGGCCGCGCCGACCCTCTCGTTGGCGGCCGATCTCTCGGCCGACGCCGGCTGGTCCACCGGCGACACCACCGTAGACGACAGCCCCGCCTGGCTGCTCTTCCTCGGGCTGCCCGCGGGCGAGGTGGACCTGAGCCTGGAGGCGCCGGCGGGCTTCTCCTGCGGCCTCGCGCTGAGCCCGAGCGCCGAGGCGCCACGACCGGAGATCGTCGCTGGCGCCCTCCTGGCGGCAGACTTCTACTGCCAGGAGGGCTGAGCGCCCACACCGAGCCGAGGATAAGAGGCGCCCATGTCCGACCCGACCTTCGCGCGCCCCGATCGCTTCTTCCTGATCCTCTGGGGCTCCTTCGTGCCCGCGGGCGCGCTGCTCGGCGCGCTGGTCTTCCCCGACACCTGGACGCTGCTGGAGCGCGTGGGCCTGGGCACCTTCTGCGGGATCGGCTGCGCGCTGATCCTCACGGTCAACCGCGTCTTCGGCGCCTACAACACGCCGGAGTAGGGCGGCCCGCTCAGGTCGCGGCCAGCAGCCCGTCGAGGGCGCCCAGCAGCATGTCGGCATGCTCGTGCCGGAAGACGAGCGGCGGTCGGATCTTCAGGGTCGCCTGCTCGGGACCGCTGATGCTGAGCAGGATCCGGCGCTCGCGCAGCCCGTTGACCAGGCGCGAGGCCAGCGCCGCGTCGGGCGCGCCGGTCAGCCGATCCTTGAGGTCCACCGCGCACGCCAGCCCGGCGACGCGCACCTCGCCCACGCTCGGATACCGGGCGGCGAGCGCCTGGAGGCCGCCGCGGAGGTGCTCGCCCACGACGCGGGCGTTCTCCATCAGGCCCTCGTCCCGCAGCACGTCCAGCACGGCCAGCCCGGCGGCGCAGGAGACGGGGTTCCCGCCGAAGGTGTTGAAGTAGCGCACCCTGGCGGCGAAGGAGGCCAGCACCTCGGGGCGCAGGGCGACGGCGCCGATGGGGTGCCCGTTGCCCATGGGCTTGCCCATGGTGACGACATCGGGCACGACGCCGTGCCGGGCGAAGCCCCAGAAGTGGCTGCCCGTGCGGCCGAAGCCCGGCTGCACCTCGTCGGCGATGAAGAGGCCACCGGCCGCCTGGATCGCCGCCACCGCGGGGGCCAGGAAGCCGGCCGGATCGACGAGGTTGCCGTCGCTGGTGAAGACCGTGTCCACGAGCAGCGCCGCCGGGCGCAGACCGTGGGCGCGAAGATCATCGATCGCCGCGCTCACGCCGCGGGCGAACTCCACCCCTGCTTCTAGCGGGGACGCGGCGCGTGGGGGCTCGACGAGGCGGACATGGGGCCCCGGCTCCACGCCGTCGCCCAGGGCGGGCGACCAGCGCGCGACGCTCTCGGTGACCCCGTGGTAGGCGAAGCGCGTGACGATGAAGCCTGTGCCGCCGGTGTGGGCCTGGGCGATCCGACCCGCCAGATCGTTGGCCTCGCTGCCGGTGCAGGTGAACATGATGTTGCCCAGGGCGGACGGCATCGTGGCCAGCAGCCGCTCGGCATAGTCGAGGATGTTCGTGTGCAGGTAGCGGGTGTGCGTGTTGAGGGTCGCCGCCTGGCGGGCGATGGCGTCCACGACGCGCGGGTGGCAGTGCCCGACCGAGGGGACGTTGTTGTACGCGTCGAGATAGGCCTGGCCCTCGGCGTCGTAGAGCCAGACGCCCTCTCCGCGGACGAGGTGAAGCGGGCGCTCGTAGTGCAGGCGATAGGCGGGCCCGAGCAGGGCGCGGCGGCGGGCGACCAGCGCCTCCTCCAGCGGCGAGAGCGCGGCGGCGCCAGGGACGAAGGCGTTCCCCATGGACTCACGCACCGCGGACTCCGAAGCCGAGCTGCTCGGACAGGGCGCGCAGCGAGGGTGGGGCCGAGACCGCCGCGGTGACGCGCGCGAGCCGATCGCGGAGGAAGGGGATCTCCTGGCGCAGCTCCGCCAGCTCCTCGGCGTCGTCGCGCACCAGCCAGCTCCACATCGTGGCGCTGACCAGCAGGCGGGCGAGGATGAGCGCGGGGAGGATGTCCAGCTCTTCGGGCTCCAGCGGCACCCGCGCGTGGAATCCCCGCACCAGCGGGCCGATGGGCTCGAAGGGGTCGGCGCCCAGGCCCAGGTGATAATTCGCGGCGATCGCCAGCTCCTGCACGAGGGGGCCGTGGACCATGTCGCCGAAGTCCAGCACGCCCGAGACGCTGTCCAGGTTCGCCGTGTCGAGCAGGACGTTGTTGTTGTTCGCGTCGTTGTGGATGGGTTGGGCGCGCAGCCGGAGCAGGCGGGGTTGGGTGTGGGTCTCGAAGGCGTCGAGCCCGCGCGCCACCGCGTCGCGCAGCTCCTGGTCGGGGATGTGCTCCAGCAGCGGGCGAAGCTGCGGCGCACGCTGAGGATCCCAGAGCAGCGGGTAGCCGCCCGCGGGATGGAAGAAGCCACGAAGCGCCCGGTCCAGACGCCCGAGGGTGTCGCCGAGACTGTAGAGCTGCACCGGCGACAGCGGCTTGTGCTCCCCCACCGGCGAGCCGGGCAGGTAGCTGAGCAGACGCGCGAGCTGGGGTCGGCCGGCGCCGAGGTCCACCGGCACGCTGGGCGCGCCGTCCAGCGAGAGGATCACGCGCGGCACCACGACGCCAGGATCAATGCTGGCGATGTGCTGAAGCGCACGAACCTGAAAATCCACCACGGCTGGATCTTCGGCCGGCGGGTGGACCTTGAACACGTAGCCGGGACCGTCCTCGGTCCGCAGATGGAAGTTCTGATCGCGCTCGCCGGACAGGGCCTTCGCCTTGCCGTGAACGCCGAACAGGGACGCCGCCATCCGCTCTACCTCCGGCAGCGGGATGGGCGGAGCGCCCGCGTCGAAGAGATCGATGAGCTGGGTGGTCATGAGCGGATCCTCGACGGACCAGACGTTGTCGGGCGCCTTTCGGGCGTTGACCGCCAGCGAACGCCTCGCTCAGTCCTCGTCCTTGGCGGGCGCGGCGCTGCCGACGGTGCGCGGGATCTTCTCGCCGAGGTGCTCGAGCACCTTGGCGCAGGCGGTCTCCAGGTTCTTGCGCACCAGATTGTCGAAGATGAGCGCGCCGAGCGGACCCGGGCCGCCCGGATCGAAGTCCATGTGCAGGGTGACCAGCGTGTTCGTGCTGGGCTTCAGCGTGCGCAGGCTGTAGTGAAGCTGGCCCACGAAACGTTTGCCGCTCGTCTCGACCTTGACGCGCCGACCGCCGTGGCTGTCGTCCATGCCGATGAACGTGTACGTCATCACGCGCGTCTTGATGGGCGTCTTCAGCGTCAGCTCCCAGGTTCCTGGCGAGAGCTCCTTCATGTCGTCGAAGGCGCCCTCGAGGATCCTGCGCTGGTTGCCGACATCGCCCAGCCAGTCGAAGACCTCTTCGCGCCGGATGCCGCGCAGCATGATGTCCGTGGTCAGTACCGCCATGACCTCTCCCCTGAGCGGGGCACGTTATCACGGCAGGTCAGGTTAGGACAGCAGCAGCCCCGAGGACCTCCCATGCCCCCCCTCGCCCTCCTCCCCTATTTTCAGCTCCCGGTCTGGGAGCTTGGCCCGCTGGTGCTGGATCCGTGGGCCATCCTGGTCTGCGCAGGCTTCATCGTGGGCCTGGAGATCAGCCGCGCACGAGCCATCCGGCTCGGGTTGGACGTGCGCGATCTGGTGGACGGCGCGGTGTTCACGGTGGCGATGGGCTTCTTCGTCGGCCACATCGTCCATGTCGCCGCCTACAACCCC
>CAZKWG010000588.1:0-5451 GCA_964556105.1 uncultured Enterobacterales bacterium
CAGGCGCTGGCTGCGGTAGCGCGGGCGTCCGCTCGGGGCGGGGGCGCGAGCGGGGCGGCGCGTGAGGTCCAGGAAGGGCCGACCGGCTCCGTCGCCGACAAAGCTGCGGCGGGTGTGCAGATCGTCACCATCCCCCAGGACCAGGTCGACCAGCCGCTCCATCAAGATCCTGTGGGCCTGGTCGTCTCCCGCGAGCGCGATCCCCGTCGGCGACCTATCCATCGACGACCCAGCCCTCCCCGAGGTTCGCCCACAGCTCTCCGGTGCTCATGCCCTCGCGCCAACCGTCCAGGGGCGGGTGCTCTGCCAGTGAGCGGACCCGCGTGTACCCGTCAGCGTCCAGCGCCATCACCCGAACCTCAGATGGCTGAAAGCTGTCCAGCAGGACGGGCGAGTGAGAGGTGCAGACGACCTGCAGGTTCGGGCGCCGCTCCATGACGCGCCGGATGGCCTCGACCAGGGCGATCTGGGCCGAGAGGTGCAGGCCGTGGTCCAGGTCGTCCATGAGGATCAACCAGGGCATGTCCGGGTTGTGCGTGGCGGTGAGCAGGGCCAGGGCCAGCAGGGTGCCGTCGCTTGCGCGGTCGGCGGGGATGCGCCCCTGCTGCATGACGAGGTCGAGGGTGACGAGGGGGCGCCTGTTCTCGTCCTGGCTCTTCCCGAACTTCAGCTCGCGAAACTGCGGTACGACATGGCGAAGATCAGCCTGTAACGCAAGGAAGGCTGAAGTGTCGTTACCCGCCAGGTCCTTGAGGATGGTGGACAGGCCGTAGCCGCTGGGATCGAGCGTCTCCAAACCGACCGGAGACGGAAGGGCCACCGCGGCGGGGCTCAAGGCGAGCCGCTGCGCCGCCCAGTCGAACGCGCGCCCGAGGAAGGCTTGGAAGCTCTGAAATTCATCCGGCTTGGACGTGAACGACAGCGTGACGGACTCGCCTGAGGTCAGCCCCTCTACGGTGGCCTTCTGGTACCAGAGGGCAGGCGGAGAGGGGGGGATGCTGACGCGGAGCTGGCGCGCGTCGCTGTCCGAGGCGCTCAGCTCCATCGGCAGGTCGCGTCCGGAAGTCCGGAGCTCAGCGACCCCTTCCCTGTCCAGCGCGTCCGCCAGAGAGCCGAACACCTTGGTCGTCTCCAGATTCGAGGTCGCCGCTACACAACACAGCTCCATCATGTCCAGCAGCGTGCTCTTCCCGCACCCGTTCGGCCCCACCAGCACGGTGAAGCGCTCCAGGTCCACGGTGACGTCCAGCAGCGACTTGACCCCAGCGATGTGTACGCGCTTCAGCATGGTCGCCCCTTATCCCGTCCTCGGCCAGAGGTAGATGACGCCCACGGGCTCGATGCGCGGCCTCGCCTTGACCTTGTAGGTGGCGCGGACGCGGGCCGGCTCGGTGATCAGATCGGCCTCCAGCTCGCGTAAACGCTTCTGCTGGTGGTCGCGATCGGCTCGGAGCTGCCTGAGCTCTTCCTCGGGAAAAAGCAGCATCTGCTGGGCCTTCTCCTTCTCGGCCCAGTCGCGCAGGGTCTCGCTGATGCGCTTCTGCTGCTCGCGCAAGATGGCCCCCATGTCGGTCGCCTCCTGCTCGGCGCGCTCGGCCAGCTTGCGGGTGGCGACGGCCGCCAGGGCCTCGCCGCGGCGCTTCAGGTACGGCGTGAGATCGTCCACGTCCCGGGGGGCGATCTCGGTGAGGCGGGCGCGCACGCCGTCGGGCACCGGGCGGGCCTGGCGCAGGGCGGTCTCGAGCAGGGCCAGGGTCTGGCGCTTGTCGTCCTCGTTTAACGAACGCAATTTCCGGGTGCGCAGGTCGGGCTCGACCCACTCGGCGGCGGCGACCAGGACCTCGTCGTGAAGGCGCGCGGCGCGCTCGCCGAACAGGGAGAGGCGGCCGAGCAGCAGCACGTAGGGCGTGGGGTGGTCGGTGAGCACGACGGCGGCGCGGGACAGGTCGTCGTGCACGAAGCCCTGGGCCAGGAAGCGGCCGAGGAGGCGCTGAACGACGCGGTGCTCCAGGTGCAGGTGCACGACCTTGCCGTCCAGCGAGCCCGGGTCGCGGAAGACGATGGGTCGCAGGGGCGCGTCGCGGCGCCAGTCCTCCACGCGCTGATCGCGGCGACGGGGCACACGCAGGGCGTCGATGGTCTCGGCCCAGCCGTGGCCGCCGGCGCTGCGGTCGAGCGCGGGGAAGGTCCAGGGCACGCTGGCGGCGTCGTCGATGGCGCGGGTCGGGTCTACGGCGGCGAGCGCCGGGGCGCGCAGCACGGTGAGCGAGGCGGAGATGGCGTCGCGGAAGGCGTCGTCGCCCAGACCCAGCCAGTCGCGGGCATCGTCGAGCATCTTGCGCAGCACGTCAAGCTGAGCTTTGAGCGCGGTCTTTCGGGCGCGGACCGACTCCAGGTCCTCCTCGACCGCCGTGCGCGGGGGCGCGAAGCCGCGGATCTCGCTGGTGATGCGCGCGGCGTCGGCGTGCCGGATGCCGCCGCCGAGCGCCCGGTCGGCCAGGCCGTCCAGCAGCGGGGGCAGGATTCCCAGCTCCTCGCGGATGGTCTTCGTCTTCTCGACCAGCACCTCCAGCACGCGGTCCTCGGCGCGCTGGGGCAGGACGAAGCAGCGGCAGCGGACCACGTCCGCGCGCTGGAGCTTGCGGTCGATGCGCCCGTTTCGCTGCTCCATGCGGCTGGGGTTCCAGGGCACGTCGAAGTGGAACAGGTCGGCGCAGTGGTTCTGCAGGTTCACTCCCTCGCGGGCGGCGTCGGTGCAGACCAGGACGCGGACGGGGTGCTCGGAGGGGTCGGCGTTGAAGGCGCGCTTGACGTCCTCGCGCGCGGCCTCGTCCATGCCGCCGTGGTAGGTCAGGATTCGACCTCGTGCTAGATCACCTAGCCCGCTCTCGATCTGCTCGACCAGGTAGCGTTTGGTGTCGGCGTACTCGGTGAAGATCACGACGCGCCGCGAGTTCCAGCGGCCCTCGGTGAGCAGCTCGTCGCGGATCCACTGGTTGAGCCAGCGCATGCGGGCGTCGGGGAGGTGCCGGTTGGCCTCGGCGATGCGCGTCATCCGGTCGAGCAGATCGGTCTCGGTCGCCTGTACCTCGGTGTCGGAGCCGGAGGCGGTCTCGACGTCCGCGGCGGCCTCGGCCTCGACGTCGTCCTCGGGCAGCTCGGCGCGATCATCGTCGGAGGAGCCGATGTCGCGCGCGGCCTCCAGCGTGAGCAAACGGGCGGCGGCGCGCTTCGCGGCCCCGACCCGGTGGGCGCGCAGGGTGCGGGCGAAAGCCTCAATGGACGAGAGCAGGCGCTTCTGCAAGGAGACCAGCACGAACAGGGCGTTGTTTCGCTCCCGTCTGGGTTGACCGGCGAGGCGCAGCTCGCGGGCCTCGCGGTACTCGGCCAGCAGCCGGGACAGCTCCAGCTCGGGCGCGTCGTTGGGCAGGTTCTCCAGCCTGACCGGGCGGGGATCTCGGACGGGAAAGCCGCCCTCGATCTCGCGCAGATCGTCCTTGAGCCGCCGCACCATGACCGGCTCGGTGAGCTTCGGGCTGGGCTTGACGCCGCGACAGAAGCGCTGCGGGTCGAGGATCTCCAGCAGCGCGGAGAAGCTGGCGCTGTGGCCGTTGTGGGGGGTGGCGGAGAGGAAGAGCCGGTGCTCGAAGCGCGGGGCGAAGTCGCGCACCTGCCGGGTGAACTCGCTCTCGACCGGGTACAGGCCGCCGCTGGCCGGCGCGGCGTTGTGGGCCTCGTCCAGGATGAGCAGGCTGCCGGGCGCGAAGTCGCCGAGCCAGTAGCGCAGGGGGCCGGCGTAGGTCTCGTCGCGCAGCAGGGCGTGGCTGAGGATGAAGCGGGTGTGGGTGTCCCAGGGGTTGGTGCCGAAGCCGCGCTCGCGGCGGCAGGTGGCGACGTACTCGCGGTCCAGCACGACGAAGCCCAGGCCGAAGCGGCTCTCCATCTCCTCGCGCCACTGTACGACCACCGACGGTGGCGCCAGGATCACGACCCGCCGCACCTTCTGGCGCATCAGCAGCTCGCGCAGGATGAGCCCGGCCTCGATGGTCTTGCCCAGGCCCACGTCGTCGGCGATGAACAGGTTCACCCGCGGCAGGCGCAGCGCCTTGCGCAGGGGCTCGAGCTGGTACGCCTTGACCTCGATGCCGGCGCGCCAGGGGGCCTGAAACAGCTCGGGGCGGGTGGAGGTCACGCAGTTCCAGCGCAGCGTGTGCAGCCAGGCCGAGAACAGCTTCGGGTCGTCGAAGCCCTGGTGCAGCGCGGCCTTCCAGGCGTCCGAGCGCGGCTCGGCGTCGACCTCGCGCTCCCACAGGACCTCGAGCTCCTCGCCCTGGGCGTCGTCGTCCAGACAGGCCAGGCGGACGCGGGAGTCTCGGGCGGGGGTGGTGCCGATGGCCGGCGCGCCCGGGGTGACCTCTTCGACGAGGTACTGGCGGGAGCGGACACGGACGATGTGGCCGGGTTCGGGGAGCAACCCCGCGCGGATGGCGGAGCGGCTCGGGGGGGCGGTAGTGGCGTTCGGGGTGCTCATCGGTCAAGGGCTACTATCCTGCTGCGGGCGCAGCGTGGAGTGAGCGAGTCGCGCTCAATCAGCGGCCCTGGTGGGCTTTTCGGGTCGGCCATGGTCGCCGGCACCCTCTCGAGAAACTCCTGCACACGCCTACGCTGTCTTGCCATGCCTCGATGGGGATTGACGTCAGATCTCCATCCACGCGCGAGGAGCGTCGTATGCCCGACACGAACCCGGACCTGATCATCGTCCACCTGGGTGGAACCACGTTCCAGGTGTACCGCGACAGCGCTACGCCAGTCTCGCCACAGGTACAGCTCAGCGATCCCGCGACTCTGCCCGTCATAGGATGGGAGGAGCTCACGCTGCTGGCGGGCTGGCGCTGGTACCACGAACAGTTCATTCGCCAACCGGGGCTGGCCTGGAAGGATCGAGCCCGGGAGGTGCAGGCCGCGATCACCGCCTGGGGAGAGGGCACCTTCGAGACGCTCTTCCAGACCCGAAGCGCTAACGAACGACTGCTGGACGCGCGCCGCAAGCCGGATGGCTGGATTTTGCGTGTTCAAAGCGACGATCCTCGGGTGCACTCCTGGCCCTGGGAGGCGCTCAGGCACCCGCGCGACCCTCAGGTGCTGAGCGTCTTCGCGGCCGTGGATCGCTCGCTCTCCCCCTCGCTCATCGAAGAGCCCGCACCGCTGCCGTCCGAACTGCCCCAGGATCGGCTCCGCGTGCTCCTGATCAGCCCCCGTCCGCTCGTCGATGACGTGCGCTACCGCGCAGTCAATGGCGCCGTGATGGAGGTGGTCCAGCGCGACCGGCTTCCGGTGGAGATCACGCTCGTGCGGCCGGCGACCTACAGGGCGCTCCGAGAGACTCTCGAGCGCAATCCGCCCTTCCACATCCTGCACTTTGACGGGCATGGTGGTCAGACGGGGCAGAGC
>CAZKWG010000589.1:0-5438 GCA_964556105.1 uncultured Enterobacterales bacterium
GGGCAGGCGGTGGCGATGCAGCCGGGAGGGCGCCACGACCCCTGCGTGCTGCCCCGCGCCGTGCCCATCGTCGAGGCCGGCGCGGCGCTGGTGCTGATGGATCACTGGCTGCGCCTGCGCGCGGTGCGCTGAAGGACGAAGGCTGGGCGCGCTCAGCCCTCGGGGCAGACGATCAGGCTCGGGTCCAGCGTCAGGACGGCGCTCTGGGTGACGACGTGGCAGCCGTCCGGGGTCAGCGGGACCGTCACGGTCAGGCTGTCGTGATCCTCCTGCCAGCAGCTCGAGTCCTCCAGCGGGCGGTAGATCTCGCCGAAGACGGTGATCGCGCCCTCGATCTCCCAGCCGGCCACCCAGGTCTTGCAGTCCGCGTCCATACACTCGGCGGGGACGCTCTCGTCGCTGTACTCGGTGGTGTACCAGACCCCGGTGGCGGCGGTGGGGTTGCCCGAGGGGTCGACCACGGAGATGGCGACCGAGGACACCGCCATCATGTCACAGGAGACTCCGGAGTCGATGATGGGCGCGCCGTCCTTGTCGCCGCCGAGGACGATGACGCAGCCCGAGAGGAGGGCGAAGACGGGGAGAGAGGCCAGGATGCGGGGCATGAGCGCTCCAGGGCGCGCGGCGCGCGGCGCCGGCGTCAAAAGGTGACGTCGATGAAACATCGACGTTACAGGGTTGTTACTGCTGGGATCAGCCGCAGTTCTCGCCGTCCGCGCAGATGAGGCCCGGGTCGAGCATCAGCGTGACCTCCTGGGTCTTGACGTGACAGCCATCGGAGCTCATGGGGACCGTGACCGTGCTCTCGGTGCTGTCGTCGAGCCAGCAGCAGGGGTCCTCGGTGTCCTCCGAGATGCCCGCCGTGATGGTGATGTCGCCCGCGACCTCCCAGCCGGCGACGAAGCTCGTGCAGAGCTCGTCCATGCACTGCGCGTCCTGCGCCGGGGCCTCGTCCGAGGTCTGCCAGGTGACGCGGGCGCCGCTGAGGGGCAGCCCGTCCACGCCCACGATGTTGACCAGCACGCTGGCGTAGGACTCCTCGGTGCACGCGACCTCGCCGGTGTCGTCCACGATCGCGGTGTCGCCAGGGTAGCCGGGGTAACCGGGCTCGGAGCCGCCGTAGCCCGGCTCGTCCCAGTGCTCGTCGTCCTTGATGATGATGATGCAGCCGCTCGAGGCGCCGACGATGGCGAGCGAGAGAAGAGCGCGGAGGGGGTTGAGCATGATGGCCTCGTTGAGGGGAGCGCGATGAAGTTGGGGCAGCTCACGGGACACACTCATCATAAGCAAGCGCCGTGCCAACCGCAGAAGATCCCGTTCTACGCCGAGCAGGCCGCCCGTAGTTGGGCGGAGAGCGCCTGAGATCGTGACACCCATGTCGCGATCCGCGCTCAGCGCTCCCAGCGCCAGACGCTCGGGTTCCAGGTGCCCTTGCCGCCGGCCAGCACGGGCGCCAGGAAGTAGGCGGCGACGCCGTGCAGCTCCTCGATGGAGGCCCAGGGCAGGCGCTCCTGGCGGATCAGGCGCTGCAGGAGCACCTCCCAGCCGCCCGGCGGGAGCGGGAAGGTCGTGGGCACGTTGTGGGTGCCGCGGTGCACGAAGACGCGGGAGATGGCGCCGTAGACGTCCTCGGCGTCCACCGGGCCGCTGGTCCCGAGCAGGGCGATCTCCGGCAGGTCCCAGAAGCGGGGGTGGGAGGTCGTGGCCTGGGGCAGGGTGTAGTAGTGCAGCGCGTCGGCCAGGTGGCTGGCCATCGAGACCAGGCGCAGGGGCGCAGGCGCGACGCCGGCGAAGGTGAGGACCTTCGAGCCCGGGAGGACCTCGACCGGGCCCACGATCGGCTCCATGGGGCTGACGTCGATGGCGAAGGGCTCGCCGAAGGCCATGCCCACGAGGCGGGGCGTGACCCGATAGCGCGCGCCGGCCACCCGGAAGCCCTCGCTGAGCAGGGTCGGCGCGTTCGTGTCGAAGGCGACCTCGAACTGCAGGACCTCGTCCAGCTGCAGGCGCCCGGCCTCGGTCAGCGCGTCCTGGACCCGCTCGGGCGGCAGGTCCACCATGAGGTCGAGATCGCGCAGCGTCCGGTCATCGCCGATGCGCACGTCCACGGCCCGGCTCCCGCGAAGGACGGCCTTCTCGCCGAGGACGGCGAAGGCGCGCGCGAGGAAACGATCACAGAGCACGATCTGTCGAACATGCTCGGGCGTGCGGCGCTGGCGGAGCCCCTCCTCGCGCAGACGCTGCGCGAGGGTGGCCTTGAAGATGGTCGGGGTGGCGTAAGGACGCGACATGGGGGCAGGCTACCAGATCCCCTCAGGACGCGCCATGGGCGCCTACTCCTTCTCGCGCGGACCGCGGACCACCGAGCGCATGTTGCCCGCCAGGATCTTCTTGCGGATGCGGATGGACTTCGGCGTGATCTCCACCAGCTCGTCCTCGGCGATGAACTCCATCGCCTTCTCCAGCGTCATGCGCTGGGGCGGGACCAGGACCAGCTTCTCATCGGCGCCCGCGGAGCGGAAGTTCGTGAGCTGCTTGGCGCGGACGACGTTGATGTTCAGGTCGTTCTCGCGGCTGTTCTCGCCGCAGACCATGCCCTCGTAGACCGTCTCGCCAGCGGTGACGAAGAGCTTGCCGCGGTCCTGGAGGTTGTAGAGGGCGTACGCCGTGGTCTGGCCGGTGCGGTCGGCGACCAGCGAGCCGTTGAGGCGGTAGGGGATGTAGCCGGCGAAGCCGTCCCAGCTGTGGAAGAGCGTGTGGAAGAGGCCCTGGCCCCGCGTGTCGTTGAGGAACTCGCCGCGGAAGCCGATGAGGCCGCGGCTGGGGACGCGGAACTCGACGCGCACGCGGCCGGAGCCGGTGGAGCGCATCTCGGTCATGCGGCCCTTGCGCAGCGCCATGCGCGCCGTGACGACGCCCATGAACTCCTCGGGGAAGTCCAGCAGGGCGATCTCGTAAGGCTCGAGCTTCTTGCCGTTCTCCTCGCGCATGAGCACCTCTGGCTTGCTCACGCACATCTCGAAGCCCTCACGGCGCATCTGCTCGATGAGGATGGCGATCTGCAGCTCGCCGCGGCCGAAGACGCGGATGGCCTCGGCGGTGCTCTCCGGATCGATCTTCAGGGCGACGTTGTGCTCGAGCTCCTCGTCCAGGCGCTCGCGGATCTGGCGCGCCGTGACGTAGGAGCCCTCCTGCCCGGAGAGCGGGCTGGAGTTCGCCATGAAGGTGACGCCGATGGTCGGCTCCTCGATGACGATGCGCGGCAGCGGCTTCGGGTTCAGCGGGTCCGTGACGGTGTCGCCGATGGTCAGCTCGGCGATGCCGGCGATGGCGATGATCTCGCCGGCGTGGGCGCTGTCGGTCTCCGCGCGGCGCAGGCCCTCGTAGTTGTAGAGCTGCACGACGCGGGTGTTCTTCGTGCCCTCCTCGCCGATGACGGCGATGGTCTGGGAGCGGCGGATGGTGCCGTTGACCACGCGGCCGATGGAGAGGCGGCCGACATAAGCGTCGTGGTCGAGCTGCGTGACGAGGACCTGCAAGGTCTCCGAGGGGTCGCCGGTGGGCGCCGGGATGCCGCTCACGATGGTCTCGAAGAGGGGCTGGAGCGTGCCGGGCTGCAGCAGGTTCTCCCGGTGCGCGTAGCCCTCGCGGGCGCAGGCGTAGAGCACGGGGAACTCGATCTGCTGGTCGGTGGCGCCCAGATCGATGAAGAGATCGTAGATCTCGTTCATGACCTCCGGGACGCGCGCGTCGGGCCGGTCGATCTTGTTGATGACCACGATGATGGTCAGCCCGGCCTCGAGGGCCTTGCCCAGCACGAAGCGGGTCTGGGGCAGGGGGCCCTCGCTGGCGTCCACCAGCAGCAGGGCGCCGTCGACCATCTTCAGGACGCGCTCCACCTCGGCGCCGAAGTCGGCGTGTCCGGGGGTGTCCACGATGTTGATCTTGTAGCCGCCGTACCGGATCGACGTGTTCTTGGAGAGGATCGTGATGCCACGCTCCCGCTCCAGGTCCATCGAGTCCATGACCCGCTCTTGGAGGACCTCTCCGACGCGGAACGTGCCCGCCTGCCGGAGCATGTGATCGACCAGCGTGGTCTTGCCATGATCGACGTGGGCGATGATGGCTACGTTTCGAAGGGCGGCGGTGCCGGAGGGGGGCGAGATGGGGGAGGGGGGCGACGTGGGGTCAGACATACGGAGGCTCCCGAGAGGGGGCCCCGCTTAGCCTGAAATCCTTCCGCGGGCGAACGCCCGCCCAAAGAAGTCTACGCTTCAGTTGAAGATGAAGGGGTAGGTCAGCGAGACCGCCTCGCCCTCGAAGGGCGGGAAGGTGATCCCCTTGATCGCGCTGGAGAGGCAGCTGTCGAGCGCGCTCCCGGCGAGATCGCCCCCCTTGATCGCCGCGGTGTTCACCTTGCCCGTGGGCACGACGGTGATCTTGACGTCCACGCGCGCAGGCAGGGCACCCGAGCGGGACTTCTCCTCGGCGAAGCAGCGCTTTACCCCAGAGTTGGTGCGGACCATCGTGTCCACGACCGAGGGCTGAAGGCCCGTCTTCGTGCTGGAGGTGCTGGCGGTCGTGGCGGGCTTCGTGGTCGTCGTGCTGGTGGTCGTCGTGGTCGCCGGCTTCGACGTGCTGGCGGTGGTCGTGGCGGGCTTCGTGGTCGTCGTGCTGGCGGTCGTCGTGGTCACCGGCTTCGACGTGCTGGCGGTGGTGGTCGGCGTGGTGGTCTTCGCCGTCGTGGTCGTGGTCGGCGTGGTCGTGGTCGCCGGCTTCGTGGTCGCGCTGGCGACCGCGGGCGTGGGGGTCGTCGTGGTCGCGGCAGGCGCAGGGGTCGTCGGCGCCGTGGTGGCGGGGGGCGTGGCGGGCGCGGTGGCGGGGGCCGTGGTCGGCGCGGTCGTGCTCGCGGCGCTCAGGAGGGCCTCCACCGCCGGATCGACGGGGGCGGGCTCCGTGGCGGCGGTCGCGGGCGGCGTGGGCTCAGGCGTCGTCGGGGCCGTCGTCGCGGGCTCCTTCGCGGGCGGTTCGGGCGGCGCCACGGGGGCGGTCGCGACCGTGGGGACGCGCAGGCCCTGGGTGAGGGTGGTGAGGAGCGAGGGCCCGTCGCCCGAGGGGACGACCACGAAGGCGATGCCCGCCGTCAGCACGGCGCCCATCACCGACAGGAACAGGGAGATGACGACGCTGGCGGCCTTGCGTCCGCGGTTGCTGGTGGCGACCACCAGGAAGGAGGCGAAGCCGCCGAAGAGCGTGATCAGCAGGCCCAGGAAGCGGATCCCCGCGTCGCCGCGGGCGTTGAAGGCCAGGATGAGCGCGCCGCCGATGGCCAGCAGCGAGCCCATGAGCACCAGCGTGAGATCGCCGCTGGGGTCGTGGTGGCGTTGGCATGGCCGACCGTGCCCGTTGCCATCACGGACCGTCTCGACCGAATTGAG
>CAZKWG010000590.1:0-5429 GCA_964556105.1 uncultured Enterobacterales bacterium
GGTCGAAGACCGGGTTCAGCCGAGGATCGGCCTGGGGGCCAGCTCAGGGTGGGCGCAGGCGCGCTCGCAGGAGGCGATGGCCTCGAGGTGAGGCCCCGCGGCGGCCCAGGCCCGCTCGAGGTCGTCGGCCACCGCGCCGATGGGCGTCTTGAAGGGGCAGCAGGAGAGCCGGCCGCGGCTCGTGATCTCCAGGCGCTGACCGCCCACGGGACAGGGAAAGCTGCGCCGCCGGAAGCCGAGCCCGCTGCGCGCGAGCCCCGGCTGCCCGTCCTGGGCGGCGGCCATCGCGTGCAGCTCGTCGAGCGTGGCGCCGGGCGTACGGTTGAAGGGCTCAGCCTCGTCCGCGACGCCGTCGAGCAGCTCGGGGTCCATCGGCAGGCGCTCGGCCCGCCAGGGCGCGACCAGCCGGAAGCCGTCCGCCCCCGCCTGCCGCGCCCAGCCGATCACCGCGCGCAGCTCGGTCTGGACCGGCTCCTGCCAGGGGATGCCGATCTCGACGTCCAGCGACGCGCCGCGATCCTTGCGGGCGGCGAGCAGCGCCGCGACGGCCCCGGTCGCGTCGGCGAGGCTGCCACCGACGACGGCGCGGTGCACATCCTCGCTCATCCCGCCCACCAGGACGCGCGCGGCGGCCAGACCGCAGTCCACCAGCTCCTCGGCCTTGTCCAGGTCCAGGCCCGTGCCGTCCGTCACCAGCTCGGTGTCGCACTCCAGCCGGTGGACGAAGCGCACCAGCTCCGCCAGGTAGGGGTGGCGGGCGTTGTGGGTGGCGATGAGGGTGACCGGGACCGGACCGAGCCAGCCGACGCCAGAGGTCAACAGGCGACGCCAGGCCGCGAGGGTCAGCTCGTCGCCGGTGCCGAGCACACCAGGAAGATCTGCGTCGTCGAGGCGCAGCACCAGCCGCGCCGGACGCCCGTTGGTGGGGGTGGTGAGGCCGGTCCTCGCCTTCGCGCGCCGTATCGACGCGCGAAGGTCAGCCATGGCGTGTTCCAGCTTCCGCATGGTAAGGCGAGGCTCCTGAAGGTCCACCACCATTACCCCACATGGGAGCCACCATGCCACCCCTCCGACCGCTGTCGCTCCTGGTGTTGACGCTGGGCTGCGGCCCGGACCCTCGGCAGACCGAGGCACAACGCTATGTGGAGGCCATGAGCGGCGCGTTCGCCGAGAACGCCGCCCTCGCGCGGAGCACGCTGGAGCTCGCCGAGCAGGTCCGCGGGGACAAGCTGGACGAGGAGGGCGCCGCGGCCACCCTGGAGAAGGAGATCCTCCCCAGAGCGCGCGCGCTGGCCACGCGGGCCCGCGGGGTCTCGCCCACCACCCCGGCCCTGCAGCGCGCCCACGTCGCCGTCGTCGAGGCCTGGAGCGCGCGCGCCGACGCCTACGCGGACCTCGCGCGCGCCTGGCACTCGGGCGATCTCGCCACCTTCGACCAGGCGGCGAACGCCAATCGCGCGGCCAGTGAGGACGCCGCGGACGGGCTCGAGGACATCAACGCCGAGCTCTCCCGCTACGCCCTCCACATCGATCCCTACCCCTCCCCGCCAGCGGCCACGCCTGCCAGGCCTTGAGCGCGCCGCGCGGGAGGGATAAGCCCCGCGGTCATCCCCGGAGCCCCGATGTCGCTGCGCGTCCGCTTCGCCCCCTCCCCCACTGGATTTCTCCACATCGGCGGCGCCCGCACCGCGCTGTTCAACTGGCTGCTCGCCCGCGGCCAGGGCGGCACCTACGTGCTGCGCATCGAGGACACGGATCTCGAGCGCTCGAAGCCGGAGTTCGAGGCGCAGATCCTGCGTGACCTCACCTGGCTCGGCCTGGACTGGGACGAGGGCCCCCTGGTCGGCGGCCCCTACGCCCCCTACCGGCAGACCGAGCGCAACGACCACTACCTGCCCTATGTGCAGCGGCTCCTGGACAGCGGCCAGGCCTACCGCTGCGACTGCTCCGCCGAGCGCCTCGACGCGCTGCGCGAGTCCCAGACCGCCTCCAAGACGAAGCCGGGCTACGACGGGCGCTGCCGCGACCGGAATCTGGGGCCCGACTGCGGGCCCCACGTTGTGCGTTTTCGCACACCCTCCGAAGGCACCCTGACCGTGGACGACATGGTCAAGGGCCCGGTGGACTTCGATCTCTCCGAGTTCGACGACATGATCGTCCTGCGCTCGGACGGCTCGCCGATCTACAACTTCGTCGTCGTCATCGACGACATGGAGATGAAGATCACCCACGTCCTGCGCGGCGACGATCACCTGAACAACACCCCGAAGCAGATCATGCTCTACCAGGCGCTGGGGGCGGAGACGCCGCGCTTCGGCCACCTGCCGCTCATCCTCGGGCCGGACGGGAGCCGCCTGTCGAAGCGCCACGGCGCCACCTCCGTGGGCTCCTACCGGGACATGGGCATCCTGCCGGAGGCGCTGCTGAACTACCTGGCGCGCCTGGGCTGGTCCTTCGGGGACCAGGAGGTCTTCTCCCAGGACGAGCTGAAGGCGGCCTTCGACGTGAGCGCCATCGGCCGCTCCGGCGGGCGCTGGGACATGGACAAGCTGCTCTGGCTCAACGCCGTGTGGATTAAGCGGCTCCCGCCCGAGGTGCTGACCGAGCGCTCCCGCCCCTACTTCGAGGCGCTGGGTCTCGGGGTGGATGAGCGCCTGGGGGCGGCGGTCGCCACCCTGCGGGAGCGCGCCCGCACGCTCGTGGAGCTGGCGGAGTCCGGGCGCTTCTACTTCGTGGACGAGGCGCAGCTCAGCTACGACCCCGAGGCGGTGCAGAAATTCCTCAAGCCCGAGACGGCCGACCAGCTCCGCGAGCTGGCCAGCGTCCTCGAGGCGCAGGAGCGCTGGGAGCTGGGCGTGATCGAGGCGACCGTCACGGCCTTCCTGGAGGTTCGTGGCCTGAAGCTCGGCAAGCTCGCGCAGCCCGTTCGCGTGGCGATCACCGGCCAGAAGACCGGCCCCGGCGTCTTCGAGACCCTGGCCGCCCTCGGCCGCGAGCGCTCGCTGAGCCGCCTGCGCGCCGCCGCGGATCGCTGCGCCTGAGAGGGTCTGGGCCTGGGAGGGTCTGGGCCTGAGCGTGCCTGGGCCTGTCAGCCCTCGACGCTGCAGGCCAGCCGCACCCCGAGCACGGGGTATCGGAAGTGGGGCCGGAAGGCGCTGCGATAGGCGCTGCGGCAGCTCGTGGCGGGGTTGTTGAAGGCGCCGCCGCGGAAGGCGCGCATGTCGGCCCGCGTCGCCAGCTCCGAGATCGGATCGATGACGGCCATCTCGCGGTGGACCAGCGGTCCATCCTGGCGAAACGCGTCCAGACACCAGTCGCGGGTGTTCCCAGCCAGCCCGCGCACGCCGTAGGGGCTCTCGTCCACGGGGTAGCTCTCCACCACCGCCAGCCCGCCGCGGCCGGGCATGCTGTCGCGCATCCGGCACCAGGTGGGGTCCAGGAAATCGCCCCAGGGGAAGAAGCGACCGTCCACGCCGCGCGCGGCCTTCTCCCACTCCAGCTCGCGCGGCAGGCGCCAGGGCCTCCCGGTGCGCGCCGCCATCCAGCTCGCGAAGGCCGCCGCGCTCTCCCAGTCGATGTTCACCACGGGCCAGTCGGCGAGCCAGGTGTCGCCGTCGCTGTCGGCGCGCAAGACGAAGCGACCGTCGTCATCGCGCCCGTAGAGCATGGCCCCCTCCTCGTCCAGGGTCCCGGCCCGCTCGCGCGGCACCCAGCGCAGGGCGTCCCGCTCGCGATCATTGGCGACGAGATCATCGAGAAAGGCGATATACTCTCCGTTCGTGGCGGGGAAGCGCCGGATCAGGAAGCTGTCCACCCACACGCGCTGGCCGGGGTTGCCGGCGATCTGCGGATCGCCGCCCACGCGGGTCCAGCCGCCGGGCACGTAGATGTCGTCGTGCGCGAAGGCGCCGGCGAGCGGCAGCCGGATCGCGCGAGACTGCTCGTCGGAGGGGGAGATCCCCGTCCAGCGCTCCTGGCGGTCGATGGCGACCGGATAGCGCACCTCCTGCCGGCCCTCGGCGCGCAGGACGAGCATGTAGCTGCCGCGCGCCAGGGGCACGTCGTAGAGGGGCGTGCGGCCGAGGCCGCGCTCGTAGACCGGGACCAGGCGGCGATCCTGCTCTTCGTACCGGTAGAGCGAGACCTGGGCGCCGGGCGGATCGGTGACGATGGTGACCGAGCCGTCGCCCTTGAGGTAGCCGCCGAAGCGCCCGTCGTCGTGGGTGCGCAGCATGGCCTCGAGGCGCGCCGCCTGGAGCTGGTCGCGCCGCCCCTCGGCCTCCTCGTGACCGGCCCGGTAGTGGTCCGCCAGGCGGGCGTGGGCCTCGGGGAGATCGGGGACGTGGGCCAGGGCAGCCCGCAGGAGCTGAACGTGCTCGATCTCGCGCAGATCGGCGTCCCGCTCCAGCCGAGCGGCCTGGTCGAGCAGCGCCCAGCCGGGCCGCTTGACGTCGATGGGATCGAAGGGGCGGATCGGCTCGAGGATGGAGGCGGCGCGGGCGCGAAGGGCCTCCACCTCGGCGCGCAGCGCGGAGATCCCGGGCAGGAGCGACTCGGCGCGCAGCACGATCTCCCGAGCGCGCCCCCGCTCCTTGTCGCCCTCCAGCCAGGCGCTCACCTCATCGGCCAGCGCGCCGGCATGGGGGAACCGATCCTCCATCGCCTGGGACATCGCCTTCTGGCAGATCTCCCAGAGCGCCTCGGGCACGGGCGGGAAGCTGGAGCGCGCGCCCTCGCCTCCCGTGCCGCGCGCGCTGCCGCGCACCACCCGCGGGGGCGGGGGCGGCGGCCCGGCCATCACCTGCTTGAGCACCATCTGCGCGTCCTCGCCCCGATAAGGCGCCCAGCCGCAGAGGATCTCGTAGAGGATGGCGCCGAGGGCGTAGACGTCCGACGGCGGGCCGAGGCGGTCAATCTCGCCCCGCGCCTGCTCGGGCGGCATGTAGTTCGGCGTCCCGGACACGCTCCCGTGCAGGGTCTCGCCCGAGCTGCCGTCCGCCCGCTTGACCTTGAGCGCCTTGCGCGGAGCCGCCTCGGCGACGATGTCCCGCTGGCCCAGCACCTTGGCCAGCCCCCAGTCCATCACCAGCACCTCGCCGAAGGCGCCGACCATCACGTTGGCGGGCTTCAAGTCGCGGTGCACGACGCCGCAGGCGTGCGCGTAGGCCATCGCCTTGCAGACGGTGCAGAAGGCGTCGATGAGGCGCCAGAAGGTCCACCCCGAGCGGCTGGTGCGCCAGCGCCCGCGCGTGCTCGCCGCGTGGACCTCCCCGATCACGGCGGTCAGCGTGCGGCCCTTGACCTCCTTCATCGTAAAATAGAGGCGCCCGTCCGGAAGGCGCCCGAGCTCGTAGGCCGGCACCACGCCCGGGTGGTCGAGCTGGGCGATGACCTGCGCCTCCTGGATGAAGCGCGAGACCTGCGTGGCG
>CAZKWG010000591.1:0-5404 GCA_964556105.1 uncultured Enterobacterales bacterium
CGACCGCCCCACCTTCCAGGGCCGCCTCCAGCGCGCCCGCATCCGCCTGCGGCAGCTCCTGAGCAGCTGCCTGTCCGTCCCACCCGCCTCACGCGAGGCGGCCTGAGCGCCCGCCCTTCCGTCAGGACTCCTCGTGCCCACACGCCGGATCCTCGTCGGCGTGGCTCAGGGTCTCCTCGACCATGTGGCCGACATGGGCGTCGTGCAGTCGGTAGACCACACGCCGACCGTCGCGCTCGCCGACCACCAGCCGCGCCTCGCGCAGGTGGCTCAAGTGGTGCGAGAGCACGCTCTGCTCGACGCCCAGCTCGTCGGTGAGCGCGCTCACGCTGGCGGGCCCGAGCCGGTGCAGCCGCGCCAGCACGCTGAGCCGGACCGGGTGGGCCATGGTGGACAGCAGCTCGACGGCGCACTCCAGGGTGAGCGGGTCCAGCGTCCCGGGCTCGGCCTTCACGCGCCCTCCGATTCGAGCCGCCCCAGACCGGGCAGAAAACGCCCGGTGCGCGCGGCCCAGGCCAGGAAGTTCGCGCCGTGGAGCCGCGCCAGGTGCGCCTCCTCCAGTCGGGCCTGGAGCGCCAGCAACGAGCCCAGCCAGAGCGCGCCCATCACGGTCCAGGGCGCGGGCGTGAGCAGCACCAGCGCGGCGAGCAGCGCGTAGAGGCCGGCGTAGATCGGGTGGCGGATCCAGGCGAACAGGCCGGTCGTGACCAGCCCCGTGCGCTCCTCGGGCACGCCGATCCGCCACGAGGCGCCCATGCCGAGCTGCGCCGCGACGACCAGCCCGAGCCCGGCCAGGCCGAGGGCGACGCCGACGCCTGTGAGCCAGGCAGGCGCGCGCCAGATGTCGAGGATCTCCGGCGTGAGCAGCCCTGCGGCGACCGACCAGGTGAAGAAGAGCCCCACCGCGATCAGGAGCGCCTGCACCATGACCCGATGCACCGGATCACGGGGCCGGGCGACACCCCAGGTCCCGTGCCTCCGACGCAGGCGCACGAGCGGGAGGATCAAGGCCAGGAGGCCGAAGTTGAGGACGAAGACCAGGGGGAGCCAGCGCACAGGTCACCTCTCATGTTAACAACAACATATGTTATAGATGACATGTGTCAAGCCCACGGGTGGCGATCCAGACGGAGCACGGCGCAGCCTCTGGTCAGCTCTCAGCCTGCTCCGCGCCTTCCATCGAGCGCCTGACGAAGCGGAGTCGGGCGCGCATCGCCGCCTCCGACACGCCGAAGGCCAGCGCCAGCACCTCGACGGTGTCGCCACACGCGAGCCGCCGCGCCAGCCAGGAGGCGGGCATCAGGAGGCGGGCAGCGTAGAGGTCGGCCTCCAGCTCCACGGGCTCGGCGCTGCCGGATCCGGTGTCGCGGAACTCGCCTCCCTCGTGGAGCACGAGGTGACCGATTGCGCGCGCCGCCGCGAGGCGTTGGTCGAGGGCGGCTGAGCAGGTGTTGAGCAGGATCCCCGCGTGTCGCTCGCTCATGGCGAGCACGCCGACGTAGCGGCCCAGATCGTCCTCCGCGACGACCACGTCGAGCGCCTCGGCCAGCGCGAGCGGATCCACCGGCGGATCGGTGATCCCGAGCCAGCCGAGCAACAGCTCGGGCGACATCCGCCCGTGCCTGGCGCAGATCCACCTTGCTCTCCCTGGCTCCATCGTGTCCCTCCTGACGGCACTAACCGCGCAACGCGCCGGACGCAGAGCCTACGCGGTGGCGTCGGAGCCGGCGTCACCACCCCATCGAGGTGGGCGACGCGAGCCGCTCTACAGCAGGCGTCACGCCAGTCCCCGCTGCCGCCCACAAAGGAAACAAGGAGGCCCTCACCCATGTCCGACACCACTTCACCGCTCCGCCGATCTCTCCCCGCCATCGGCGGCCTGCTCGCCTGCGCCGCCTGTTGCGCCGCCCCTCTGCTCCTGCCCGCCCTGCTCGGCGCGGGCATCACGACTGGCCTCGGCGCCTGGCTGCTCAGCCGGGGCGAGCTGTTCGGGCTGGTCGCGCTGACCATCGGCGTCGCGATCACCATCTGGCGCTGGCGCGTCCGCGCGCAGGCAGCCGCGTGCCGGATAGACGGGTCCTGCGGCTGCGGTCCCGCGCGCCCCTCGACCGAGCCAACTTGAGTCCCCCCTGTCACGCCGCTCCCGACATCGGCCCATCCGAAGCGCAGGCACCTCGAACCCCTGCAAGGAGTCCCCCATAAACAAGCGCGTCCTGAGCTTCGCCCTCCTGGCCCTCTCGGTCCCCTCCATCGCGTTCGCCGCCAGCGGCGTCGCCAGCCTGTGTGGCGCCTGCGGCTGCCCCTTCTGTCCCTGACGCGAGGTGCGGGCAGATGAGCGAGCGGCGCTCCGGGCAGCCATGGCCCGGGGCGCGGACGGGGATCGCGCGGCGCTCGACGAGGCGTTCGCGCGCGCCCGTCCGCTCGTGCTCGCCGTCTGCCAGCGCGCACTCGGGGACGATCACGCCGAAGACGCCGCGCAAGAGGCGATGATCAACCTGTTCTTTCACCTGGGATCCTACGACGCGACGCGCGATCCGCTGCCCTGGGTGCTCAGCTTCGCCGCCAACGCCAGCCGCACCCAGCTCAAGCGCCGTCTGCGCCGCCGCGAGCAGCCCGATCCTCCCGACCGACCCGCTGAGGGCGACCCGGAGCAGGCCGCAATTGAGGCTGAGCTTCGCGCCGCCGTGCGCGCGACGCTGAGCGAGATGTCCGACCTCGACGCCGAGACCCTCGCCCTGGTCCTGGGCGAGCGCCCGAACCACGCCACGTTCCGAAAGCGGCTGGAGCGCGCCATGGTCCGCTTCCGCGCCCTGTGGAGCACGCGATGACCCTGCCTCCTGAGCTGCGTCGGGCCTACGAGCGCGGTCGGATCGCCTCCGCGGCCCTGGAGACCACGCCGGTCTGCCTGCTGCCGCTGACCAGCCTCTGCCTGGGTGAGCTAAGCCTGGCCACCGTCGCGCTGTGCTGCGCATTGCCGCTGGCCTTCGGGATCGCGCGCTGGATGGGAAGGGGCTGGGGGCGCGGGGCGCTGATCGGCGTCCTCGCTGGCCTCCCCGCGATGCTGGCGCCTCTCTGTTTGTCGGTCGCGGGGCACCCGTGCGACGGGGCGACGTGCGCGCGCTGGAGCGGTCTGCTGTGCGTGTCGGTGGGCGCGGCTGCGGGCGCGGTCATCGGAGCCCGCGTGCTCGACCTGCCGGCCCGGCTGAGCGCGCTGGGTCTGGCCACCCTGGCCGCCGCGCTCGGCTGTATGCCCTTCGGGCTCGGCGTGGTCGGCGGGGCGGTGCTCGCGCTCGGCGTCAGCGCGGCGGGGATGGTCGCGGTGCGGCGGGCGCTGGCCTGAGCTCGGTCTGCGTGGTCTCCAGTCCGTTAGGAGCTTGCTCATGGCTCAGCTCGTCACCACCGTCATCCTGTTCATCGTCACGGCAATCGCCGAGATCCTGGGTTGCTACCTGTCCTACCTCTGGTTTTACGCGGGTCGCGGCGCCTGGATTCTGGTGCCGGCGGCCATGAGCCTCGTGGTCTTCGCCTGGCTCCTCACGCTCCACCCGACGGGCGCGGCGCGGACCTATGCGGCTTACGGCGGGGTCTACATCGCCGTCGCGATCGGATGGCTCTGGGTCATCGAAGGCCGCGTGCCGACGCGAACCGACCTGCTCGGAGCGGCGGTCGCCATGCTGGGTATGGCGATCATCGTGCTCGGACACAGGGGCGAAGGGCCTCAGGGGACGGGCAGCTCCGGCAGCTCTTCGGCGAGGAACGCGGCAGTCCCTTCGGGTCCGTAGAGGTGGAGCCAGACTTCCGCCGGTTCCGGCCCCCAGTGGAGATCGAAGGACAGAAAGGGGCAGCATCGCCCCTCCAGCGTGATCCACTCCGCAATGGCGACGAAGAGGCCGGGATCGGCCGCGAAGCGCCAGCTATATCCGCCATCTCGTGGTCGCACGCCCTGGACTGCGGCGACCATTCGCGCGTGCAGCGCCTGCGAGCGGGACCGCTCCTCGGCCGACAGCGCGAAGGGGCGACAGGCGAGGACAGCGCAGCCGCAGGACTCGGACATAGGGACTCCTGATTCGACCTCCTTCTACGCGCTCCGCAGCGCCACTGCCACGGGTTCGGAGACCGCGAGCGCGAGTTCCACGCCGGCAACCTCAGCAACACCCGGCTGCGCGCACCCGTGCGTCACGGAGACGGGCGCGTGCTGGCGCGGCGTGCTGTGCGTTTCCGTCGGCATGCCTGACGCGGCGCGGCTGGCTTGCGGGTACCTTGCGCCGCCATGATAATCAAGTGATCTATAGAGCATGAGATCAAACTCCCCACCTCCCCCTCGTCACCCCCGTCCACACCCCCAAGCGCCCGTTCAAAGACACGATCTACGAACACTTCGCGCGCATCGGCAAGGCGCTGGCCAGCCCCAAGCGCCTGGAGCTGCTCGACCTGCTCGGCCAGGGCCCGCGCACCGTCGAGGTGCTGGCCGAGGCCGCAGACCTGAGCATGGCGAACGCCAGCCAGCACCTCCAGGTTCTGAGGGCCGCGCGCCTGGTCGAGACTGAGAAGCACGGGCTGTACGTGCGCTACCGGCTGGCCGATGACGTGGCAGCGCTGTGGCAGCAGATTCGAGCTCTCGGAGAGAGCCGCCTCGCCGAGGTCGAGGCCACGCGGCGAGCCTTCCTCTCGTCCCTGGGCGCCTTGGAGAAGGTGGGCAGAGACGAGCTGCGACGCCGGGTCCTGTCGGGCGAGGTCACGGTGCTCGACGTGCGACCGGTCGAGGAGTTCGAGGCCGGGCACCTGCCGGGCGCGCGCTCGATCCCGGTGGATGAGCTGGAGCGCCGCCTGGGAGAGCTGCCGCAGGGTCAGGAGGTGGTCGCCTACTGTCGCGGCCCCTACTGCGTCTACGCCGTCGAGGCGGTCCAGATCCTGCGCGCGAACGACATCGAGGCGCATCGGCTGGAGGACGGCCCGCCGGACTGGCGCGCGCTGGGCTTGCCGCTGGAGGGTTGATCAAGTAATCTATTGATTATGAAATCAAGTAAACCCGCCCTCGGCCTGCGTGCCAACCTCGCGCAGTTCTCGCTGTTGGTCGTCGTCAACGCCTTTGTCGGCGCCATGGTCGGAATGGAGCGCAGCATCCTGCCGCCCATCGCCGAGCAGGAATTCCACCTCGCGGCAAAGACGGCGATCCTCAGCTTCATCGTGGTCTTCGGCGTGACCAAGGCGCTGACGAACTACCTCGCGGGGCGGCTCTCCGACGCCGTGGGGCGAAAGCGCGTGCTGGTGGCCGGCTGGCTCATCGCCGTCCCGGTGCCGTTTCTGCTGATGTGGGCGCCGTCCTGGGCCTGGATCCTGTTCGCGAACGGGCTGCTCGGGATCAGCCAGGGGCTGACCTGGTCCACGACCGTGATCATGAAGA
>CAZKWG010000592.1:0-5403 GCA_964556105.1 uncultured Enterobacterales bacterium
AGGCGCAGCGCCGCGAAGAGGCCCGCCGGACCCGCCCCGATGACGATGGGCCGCACCGCGGCGGGCCAGCTCGGGCGGGGAGGTGGTGGCGCACCCTCCGCCTCGAAGCGCGCCTCGTCGCGCAGGCTGAAGGCGCGGACGCCGTGCAGCCCGCGGCTCAGCGTGGCCGCCTCCGTCCCCTCCCCCTCCAGCTCCACCCGATAATTGGCCAGCCAGCGGGGTGGCCGCCGACGTCCGTCCACCGAGCGCTTGAGCAGGACCGCCTCGCGGATCGAGGTCTCGGGCAGGCCGAGGCGCTCCGACAGCGCGGGGAGCGGGCTCCCAGCCTCGCCGGGCCAGGGGATGTTCGTGACGAGCAGCGCCATGGAGGCGCATTAACGGGATTGGGCGCCGCACGGCACTCCCGTCGCCGGGTGTCACGAAGGCTGGCCCGGCCCCTCCCGTGGCGTTAGAGAGGCGCTCGTGTTCTTCAGCTTCGTGCCAGGGGGTCTTCCATGGCTATTCGCGTCGCCATCAATGGCTTCGGTCGTATCGGTCGTTGCGTCCTTCGGGCCGGCTGGGACGACCCGGAGATCGAGTTCGTCCACATCAACGACCTGACCAGCCCGGAGATGCTGGCCTACCTCCTTACCTTCGACTCGGTGCACCGCACCTGGTCGCACTGCGCGTCGGCGGTCGAGGGCGGCCTGCAGATCGGGGACCGCTTCCTGCCGATCACGGCGGAGGCCGATCCCACGAAGCTGCCCTGGAAGGGCATCGACGTCGTGCTGGAGTGCACGGGCGCCTTCACGTCGCGGGAGAAGGCGGCGAAGCACCTCGAGGCCGGCGCCGGCCGCGTGATCATCAGCGCGCCCGCCAAGAACGAAGACATCACCGTCTGCATGGGCGTCAACGACGACAAGCTGCTGCCCAGCCACCGGATCATCTCCAACGCGAGCTGCACCACGAACTGCCTCGCGCCGGTCGCCAAGGTGCTCAACGACACCTTCGGCATCCAGAACGGCCTGATGACCACGGTCCACTCCTACACGATGGACCAGAACCTGCTCGACGCGCCGCACCGCAAGGGGGACTTCCGTCGCGCCCGCGCCGCGGCGCTCAGCATGGTCCCCACCTCCACCGGCGCCGCCAAGGCCGTCGGGCTGGTGCTGCCGGAGCTCGCGGGTCGCCTGAACGGTCAGGCCATCCGCGTCCCGACGCCGAACGTCTCGCTGGTGGACCTCGTCTTCACGGCGGAGAAGGCCCTCTCGGTGGACGCCATCAACGGCGCCCTGCGGCAGGCCGCCTCTGCGGGCCCGCTCAAGGGGATCCTCGCCGTCTCCGACGCGCCCATCGTGTCCACCGACCTCTGCGGGAACCCCTACTCGTCGATCGCCGATCTCCCGCTCACGCAGGTCAACGGTGGGCTCGGGAAGGTCCTGAGCTGGTACGACAACGAGTGGGGCTTCTCCAACCGCATGCTGGACCTCGTGCGCCGGCTCTCGGATCTGGGCTGAGCCATGAGCATCCCGCGCGTTGATCAGCTCGATCTACACGGTGACGCGGTGCTGGTGCGGGTGGACTTCAATGTGCCGCTCGACGGCGACAAGATCGTCGACGACACCCGCATCCGCGCCGCCCTCCCCACCATCAAGTACCTGGTCGAGCAGCGCTGCCGGGTGGTGCTCTGCAGCCACCTCGGTCGCCCAAAAGCCCGTCGGGAGGCGAAGTACAGCCTGGAGCCCACGGCGGCGCGCCTCGCCGAGCTGCTGGAGGGCGGCGAGGTCGTCTTCTCCAACGACACCGTCGGTGAGGCGGTCGAGCAGCTCGTCCACGACCTGCCTCCGGGCGGCGTGATGATGCTGGAGAACCTCCGCTTTCATCCTGGCGAAGAGTCCGGCGATCCCGCGTTCGCGGCCGAGCTCGCGCGCCTGGCCCGCGTCTACGTCAACGACGCCTTCGGCACCATGCACCGCGCGCACGCCTCCATCGCCGGGGTCGTGCCCCTGATGGAGAAGGCGGCGGTCGGCTACCTGGTCTACGACGAGATCGCCGCGCTCGACCGTGTGCTGAACAGCCCGAAGCGCCCGATGGTCGCCGTGCTCGGCGGCGCCAAGGTCTCGGACAAGATCGGCGTCATCGAGCACCTCGCGCGCCGCTGCGACACGATCCTCATCGGCGGCGCGATGGCCTACACGTTCATGAAGGCCCAGGAGCGCGACGTGGGCAAATCCAGGGTGGAGGAGGACAAGATCCTGCTCGCCCGCCGTCTGCTCGAGCGCTGCGAGGAGCGTGGGACCCGCGTCTGCCTGCCCATCGACCACGTGGTCGCGGACGCCCTCGACGCGAACGCCGCCACGCGCGTCGTCACGCACATCCCCGATGAGCTCATGGGCCTGGACATCGGGCCGGCGACGGTCAGCGCCTACCGCGAGGAGATCGCGCAGGCCGGCACCGTCTTCTGGAACGGTCCGATGGGCGTCTTCGAGATGGCGGCCTTCGAGGCTGGTACCCGCGGTGTCGCCGAGGCGGTCGCCGCCTCGGGGGGCTACACCGTGGTCGGCGGAGGCGACTCCGCCGCGGCGGTGGCGAAGTTCGGGCTCGAGGACAAGGTCGGCTTCGTGTCCACCGGCGGTGGCGCCTCGCTCGAGTACCTGGAAGGCAAGGATCTGCCCGGGATCAAGGCGATCCGGCTGCGGAGGACAGGATGAGCCGACGCCCCTATATCGTCGGCAACTGGAAGATGTACAAGGCCCCCGCCGAGGCCGACGCGCTGGCGACCGCCCTGAAGAAGGGCCTCTCCGAGCAGGGCGCGGTGGACGTGGGCGTGGCGCCTCCGGCCATCAGCATCCCCGCCGTCGCGGCCCGCCTGAAGCACACCGGCGTGCACGTCGCGGGCCAGGATCTGCACGCGGAGAGCGCCGGCGCCTTCACCGGGGCGATCTCTGGCGAGATGTTGCGCGCCGCGGGATGCTCGGACGTGATCGTCGGTCACTCGGAGCGCCGCGCCCTGTTCGGGGACGACGACGCCCTGGTGAACCGCAAGGTGCACGCGGCCTTTCGGTCGGGGCTCCTGCCGATTCTCTGCGTGGGCGAGTCGCTCCCGCAGCGCGAGTCGGGCGAGGCGGAGGAGATCGTCACCGGTCAGCTCTCCCTCGGCCTCTCCGGGCTGACCGCTGACCAGGTCGCCTCGCTGAGCATCGCCTATGAGCCCGTCTGGGCCATCGGGACCGGCCGCACGGCGACGCCCGAGCTCGCCGAGGCGATGCACGGCTGTGTACGCGGATGGCTGAGCGCCCGCTACCCCAGCTATGTTGCGCAGAGCGTCCGCATCCTCTATGGAGGGAGCGTCAAGCCGGCCAACGCGGCGGGGCTGCTCAGCCGTCGGGACATCGACGGCCTCCTCGTCGGCGGGGCCAGCCTGGACGCCGAGGGTTTCCTGGCCATCATCGCCGCGGCCGGGCCGCGCCAGAGCGCCCCTCTCCTCTGACTCACGGATTCTCGACATGGTCCTCTTCATCACCATCCTGCACGTCCTGCTCTGCCTCGCCCTGGTGCTGGTCATCCTCTTGCAGCCGGCCAAAGATGGCGCGGCGCTGCTCGGGGGCGGCGGGAACAGCATGTACGGTCCCCGCGCGAACGCGCACCCGCTCGGGCGCGCGACCACGGTGATCGCCGCGCTCTTCATGTTCACGAGCATCTTCCTGGCCTTCGAGAGCACCCAGAAGAGCGGCAACGACGAGAACCAGGACGAGGAGATCAAGAAGATCGAGGAGGAGAAGGCGAGGCGCGAGGCCGCCGAGGCCGCCAAGGCCGCGCCGGCGCCCGCCGAGGTCCTGACGCCAGCCACGGACGCTGTGCCGGCTGACGCGGTGCCTTCTGACGCGGTGCCTGCCGATGCCGTGCCGGCTGATGCAGTGCCGGCTGACGCCGTGCCGGCTGACGCGGCGCCCGCGGATGCCACGCCGAAGTCCGGCAATCCCTGAGGCCGGCGCAAAAAAACGCGGACGCCGAGCGGGTTGACAATCGCGCGGCGCCCCAATAATAGGCAGGAACTGCGTGGGTGGCGGAATCGGTAGACGCGCTAGTTTGAGGTGCTAGTGGCCAAAAGCCTTGGGGGTTCGAGTCCCCCCTCACGCACCAAACCTCTGAAGAGCCTGAGCGTCACCCGCTCAGGCTCTTCGCCTTTCTGGGGTCTCCTGCGCGCGAGCACGCCAGCCCCCGCTCAGCGGCCCTTGCTGACCTGCGCCTCACGATAGGGACAGGGCGTGGGGCGCGTGCAGAGGCCGTAGATCTCGTGGCGATGCGAGACGAGCTGCATCTGGTGCTCGGACGCTACCTGCGCCTGGCGCTCTTCGATGAGCTGATCCTCGAACTCGAAGATGTGGCCACAGGCCGAGCAGATGAGATGGTCGTGATGCTCACCGATATGGGCGGGCTCGTAGCGCGTCTGTCCGTCGCCAAAGCGACGCTCGAGCGCGACCCCAGCGTCCAGAAACAGCCGCAGCGAGCGGTAGACGGTCGCGTAGCCGACGCCTGGCATCTGCTGCTGCACCATGGCCAGCAGCTCATCTACGGCGACATGCTCCGTCGAGGCGAGAAAGACCTCGAAGATCACCTGCCGCTGCCGGGTCTGCTTGAGGCTTTGCTCCTGCATGTACCGCTCGAGCCGGCGCTGCAGGGGGGCGAGCTCAGCCATCGAGACCTCCAGAAACAAGTATAGCCCGGGGGCCCAGAATCTCCGAGCCCCCAGGCTGAATTTGGCGAGCTGACTTCAGCTCGCGGAGCTCTGCTCGCTGCTCTCGTCCGACGGGCTGCTCGTCTCCGAGTCACCCGAGGCCGACGGAGAGGCAGCACCGAGCGCCTCAACGAGCTCGATGATCGCCATGTCCGCGTTGTCGCCGGGGCGCGCACCGATCTTCAGGATCCGGGTGTAACCACCCTGGCGCTCCTTGAACCGATCCGCGTACTCCCCGAAGAGGCGGTTCAGCGCGCTGCGGTCCTTCACCCACACCCGGGCGCGCCGGATGTGGTGGAGACGACGCAGCCGCGCTTGCGCGAGCTGCTCTCCAGTGAGGCCCTCGAGGGCGCTGGCCGGGCTCTTCTTGCCCAACGTGATCACACGATCAGCGATCCTGCGCAGCTCCTTGGCCTTGGTCTCCGTTGTCTGGATCCGGCCGTGGAGAAGCAGGGACGTGACCATGTTGCGGTACATGGCCCGCCGATGCGCGCTGGTCCTTCCCAGCTTGCGACCCGACTTGCGATGACGCATCGGACTCTCCTTCGATCAGCGCGCTGCAGACTTGTCTGCGCGGTTCTTCGGGAAGTTGTGGAGCTTCATGCCCAAGGAGAGACCCATATCCTGGAGAATCTCCTTGATCTCGTTGAGCGACTTGCGGCCGAAGTTCTTGGTCTTCAGCATCT
>CAZKWG010000593.1:0-5394 GCA_964556105.1 uncultured Enterobacterales bacterium
GCTTGACAATATCCCGTTCAATCTCGACCGTCCCAGGCGTGCAGGTCCAGCCTGTCCGCCTGCACCGCCTCGGCCACCACCGGGTAGGTGAGCAGGTTGTCCATCTGCTCGACGACGTTGGCCAGGACCGCCGCCTCCCAGCGCTCCTCCTCCGTCTCGCCCACCGCCGCCTCCGCCGCCCGCCTCGCCAGGGTCAGCCAGGAGCGCGCGGACGGCATCTTCTCCAGGCCGTGGCCGCCGTGCATGGCCGCGTGCACCCCGCCGCAGCCGGTGTGGCCGCAGACGACGATGTGCTCCACGCCGAGCGCGACCACGGCGTACTCGACCGCCGCGCCCACGCAGTCCTGGGTGTGCTCGAAGGGCGGCACGAGGTTGGCGACGTTGCGCACCACGAACAGCTCTCCCGGGCTCGAGCTGGTGAGCAGCTCTGGGATCACCCGGCTGTCCGAGCAGCCGATGAACATGGTCCCCGGGTTCTGGCCCTCGGACGCCAGCCGGTCCAGCCAGGCGCGCTGACGCACGACGTAGTCGCGGTGAAAGGTGGCGTAGCGGCTGGAGAGCTCGTGGACCATGGCGACCTCAGTGGAGGATGGGACTCAGTCGTGGAGCAGCCCGCTGGCCAGCCCGGCGGCGATGGCCAGGCCGGCCAGCACCCGGTAGACGACGAAGGGCGTCGTGGAGCGTGTGCCGAGGAAGCGCAGCAGCCAGGCGATCGAGGCGTAGCCGACGACGAAGGAGGTCACGGTGCCGACGGCCAGCGCCGGCAGCGCGTCCACGCCCAGGGCCGCCACCGCGTCGTCCATCTCGAAGACCCCCGCCGCGGAGATCGCGGGGATGGAGAGCAGGAAGCTGAAGCGGGCCGCGTCCTCGCGCTTGACGCCGAGCGCCAGCGCCGCCGACAGGGTGGAGCCCGAGCGGGAGACGCCGGGCACCAGGGCGCAGGCCTGCGCCACGCCGATGAGCAGCGCGTCCTTGAGCCCGAGATCGCGCAGCCCACGCTGCTGTCTGCCGAGCCGGTCCGCCACGTACATGACCAGACCCACCAGGATCAGCGTGCCGGCGATCACCCACAGCGAGCGCAGCGGGCCCGTGATGTAGGGCTTGAACAGGATGCCCGCCACGCCGATGGGCACCGTCCCCAGCACCACCTGCATCGCCAGCGCCGCGTCGGGGCCGCCGCGGTCGATGAGCGTCGCGCGGGCCATCGCCATCAGCTCGCGCCGAAAGTAGACCAGCACCGCCAGCAGGGTGCCGAGCTGAATGACCGCCGTGTAGGCCGCGCCCGGATCCGGTTGCCCGAGCAGCGCGGGGAGCAGGCGGACGTGGGCGGTGGAGCTGACGGGCAGGAACTCGGTGAGGCCCTGAACGACTCCGAGCAGGGCGGCGTACCAGAGGGGCATGGGGTGGGACCTTGGCGGGCGGAGGCGGGAGCAGGATGTAGCCGGCCGCCGCCCGTCCTGCACCCGTCAGGCGTCCGGCGACCCCTCCTGCCGCCGCCGGCGCCAGCGCGCGTAGAGCCATCCACCCACAGGCGCTACGATGAGCGTCCACAACCACTCCAGGTTGTTTTCGACGAGACCTGCCACCCGCTTGCCGAAGGGGACCTGCACCTGGATGGCCCGCTCGAAGGTCTTGACGCGCCGCGGGCTGCCCTGGTCGGGCGGGATGGCGAAGAGGCTGAGGGCCAGCGCCTGCTCACCCCCCTGCTTCGCCGTGATGTCCCAGCGCCACTCGGTGGGCAGGCTCGCGCTGACGCTCTGGCGCTCCGGGTCGAGGGCGACCACCTGGAGCGTGGACGAGACCAGCCGCGCCTCGAGCTCTGGCGCCAGCAGGGTGGTCGCGGTCTGGACCGTCCCCTGCTCGCCCGGGGTCGCGCTCGCGGCGTGCTCGACGGCGATCTGGGGCTCGCTCACCCCGGGCTGGACCACCAGCCGCAGCCGAACCGGGGTCTCCACCTCGATGGTCTCCGGCGCGTTGAACGCGATGGCGCCCTCGGGCAGGCTGGCCAGGTAGGCGTCGATGTCGAAGGGCGGCGCCGCCAGCGTCGTCGACGCCGCGACCGCCAGGGGCTCGCCTTCGCGGGGCTCCTCCGCGCTCACCGACGGGGGGGAGGGGACGCTCGTCGCGGCGTCCTCCGAGGCCCCGCCGCAGCCCAGGGGCACGGCGAGGATCAGGGCGAGGATCAGCGCCAGCCCGCCCTGCCTCAAGGCACCTCCCGCCGCCATCGCGTCGAGCCCCCACCGCATCCGCATCACCCTCGGGCCACATGCTCGCCCGTCTTCGCCGCGCCGTCAAACGGGCTCGGTTTGACGGCCTCTGCGCGCTCCGCTACGGTCAGCGCCCGAGGTCATCCATGCGCATCCCGCCCGTCACCGTCGTGCTCGCCCTCTTCGCCTTCACCCTCGCCCACCCTGCCCACGCGGGCCAGGAGGACGATCTGAACGCCTTCTTCGGGAGCGGCTACAGCTACTGTGACGCGAAGGTGCTCTCGGCCTACTGGAAGGTGGACATCACCGAGGCCAAGGCGCGCATCGGCGCCGAGACCTCGCGCGGCGCCCCCCGCAAAGTGGAGCTGCAGCTCGAGCAGGCCCGCAAGAAGCTGAAGGGCCGCAAGCGCGTGACCTGCGATTACTGGGAGACGAAGTACGCGTACGAGGACGCCGAGGCCCTCGCCGCCGCCTGGGGCACGGACATCACCGAGGCCAAGGCGCGCATCGGCAAAGAGGTCACGCTGGGGCGCGGCAAGGCGCTGGACGACAAGCTCAAGGCGCTCGGGCGGGTGCCGGGCGCGGTGTCGGAGGGCGAGGACGAGGAGACGCACGCCCTGGAGAAGTTCTGGAACAGCGGCCTGGGCTACTGCGACGCCGAGCTGCTCGCCGCGCTGTGGGGCGCCGACGTCTACCAGGTCAAGGTCAGCATGGGCCTGAAGCTCCTCGGGGGGAACCACGATCTCCTCGCGAGCGAGCTGACCCGCGCCCGCGACGCCGCGCGCACCCGCGGCCAGCAGTGCGAGTTCTGGAGCACGCCCTACTCGGCCGAGGACGCGTCCGCGCTGGCGACCTTCTGGGGCGTCTCGCTGGAAGCCACCAAGGCGCGCGTCGCGGCGGCGTACACGGCCGGCGGTCGCGCCTCCGTCGATCCTCAGCTCAAGGCGGCGCGTGGCCCTCGCTGAGATCGCGCTGCGGTGGCGGATGGGCGTCGAGATCGAGCTCATCGCGCCGCGCGGCCTCAGCCGCCGCACCCTGGCCGAGGCCCTCACCCCCGAGGGGGGCGGGGTCCGCATCTTCTGGCACACCCAGTCCGAGCCCGCCGAGGTCCCGGGCACGCCGGTCTTCCACAACCTCACCCCTGGCTACGAGGTCCGGGACGCCGAGGGCCGCGTGCTCGCGCGCCTGGTGGACGACCTGACCTTGCAGGACGACCTGGAGCGCCGCGCCGCCCCCCAGCCCGGCTGGTACCGCGTCGTCAGCGACGACCCTCGCCTGCTGCGCCTCGTCGCGCGGCAGGCCGATCCTGCGCTGCCGCCCGAGGTCTCGCTGCGTCCCCTGGCCGAGCTCTTCGGCTCGGCCCTGCAGGCGGGACCGGGCGGAATGGTCAAGTTGGTTGACGAATCGGGGGCCTCCGTCGCCCTGGCGGCGCCCCTCCCCGGCGAGCGCGAGCGCGGCTGCGAGCTGATCACCCCGCCCCTGAGCCAGGATCACGGCCTCGCCTTGGACGCCCTGCTGCGGCCCGCCCGCGCGCTGGGCTTCCTGGTCCCCGCCGAGGCCGCCGTCCACCTGCACTTCGACGCCGCCCCCCTCTGCGACGCCGGGCGCCTGCGCGGCCTGATCCGCCTGTGGGAGGAGAACGCCGAGATCCTGCGCGTCCTGGTCGGCACCAACCCTCGCTGCCGCCGCCTGGGCGGCTGGCCCGACAGCCTGCGCGAGACCGTCGAGGACCCCGGGTGGGTCCACCTGGAGTGGAGCGCGGCCCGCGAGCGGCTCGCCGCCCTGAACCTGACCAAATACTGCGATCTCAACCTGCGCAACCTCGCGCTGGGCACCGCGGACAAACACACGGTGGAGGTGCGGGTCCTGCCCGGCGCGCGCGAGGCGAGCCCGATCCTCGAGGCGGCGGCGCTCTTCGAGGCCCTCCTGCGCGCGGCCTCGGTGAACACGCCCGCGGGGGCGCCCCGCCCCTGGTCGCGCCGCGACGCCGAGCGCTTGATCGCCGTCCTCCCGCTGGCCGAGCCCCTGCGCCGCACCTGGCTGCTGCGCGCCTCTCAACGTGATCTCGAGCGGAGACCAACATGATCGTCCTGATCGCCTCGGCCGCGCTGGCGGCGACCCTCGAGGTGGGCCCCACCGACGACGTCTGGACGCTGGCGGCCGGCCTCGGGCCCGGGGACGAGCTGGTGTTCAGCGAGGGCACCTACAGCACCTCTTCCGGATCGAGCTGGTACCTCGAGCTTGTGCTGGAGGGCACCGCCGAGGCGCCCATCGTCCTCCGCGCCGCCGAGGGGGCGGAGGTGATCATCGAGGGCGACCCGGACGGCTCGCAGAACACGCTGAACCTGTCCGGCTCCCACTGGGAGCTGCGCGACCTCGTGTTCCGTTACGGATCGCACGGGGTGCGGCTGGGGACGAGCGCGCACGGGACGCTGGAGAACGTGGAGATCTCGGACACGGCGGACGTCGCGCTCTCCATGAACCGGACCGGCGCGACCTATGACGCCATGACCGTGCGCGGCTGCCACCTCCACGACACGGCGGGCACCGGGGAGGGGATGTACCTGGGTTGCAACGACGGCGCCTGTGTTGTGTCCAACTCCGTCATCGAGTTCAATCAGGTGCACGACACAAGGGACAGCTCGCAGGGGGACGGGATCGAGCTGAAGGCCGGCTCGTATGGGAACATCATCCGACACAACGTCATCTGGAACACCTACTATCCCGGGATCACCCTGTACGGGACCTACGGTGAGGCGCCGAACGAGGTGTATGGGAACGTCGTCTGGAGCACGATCGACAACGGGATTCAGGTAGTCGGCGAGGTGCTGTTGCACGACAACCTCGTCTTCGAGGCTGGCGCTTACGGCATCTACGCCAAGGCGTCGCAAGGTGGGATCCCTGAGGAGATGGTGGTCGCGCACAACACGGTGGCCTCCGCTGGCGAGGGCTGTCTGCGCGTCAACGATCTGGACCTGGGCGGCGAGGGCGTGGTCTTCGCCAACAACCTGCTCTCCTGCCCGGATGTGTGGGGCATCCGCCTGGGCAGCGGCGAGGGCGCGGCGCTCTTCAGCGCCAACGCCGTGCTGGGCGAGGTGGACGTCAGCGGCCAGATCGCGCTGAGCGCGGAGATCCTCGACGGTCTGCTGAATGGCTGGCCGGTGGACGGCGCGGTGATCGACGGGGC
>CAZKWG010000594.1:0-5391 GCA_964556105.1 uncultured Enterobacterales bacterium
CCTGCGCCGTGCAGATGTTGCTGGTGGCCTTCTCGCGGCGGATGTGCTGCTCGCGGGTCTGCAGCGACATGCGGAAGGCGCGATCGCCGTGAACGTCGCGGCTGACGCCGATGATGCGGCCGGGCATCTGGCGCTTGCAGGCGTCCTGCGCGGCCATGAAGGCGGCGTGGGGCCCGCCGTAGCCCAGCGGAACGCCAAAACGTTGGGCGCTGCCGATAGCGATGTCCGCCCCGAACTCGCCCGGAGGCCGCAGGACCGTCAGCGCCAGCAGATCCGTCGCCACCGTGACCAGCGCGCCGCGCGCCTTCGCCTCGGCGCAGAAGCCGCTGTAGTCCAGCACCTCGCCGTCCCGACCCGGGTACTGCAGCAGCGCGCCGAAGACCGGCTCCGTAAAGCTCCAGCTCTGCGCGTCGCCCACGAGCACCTTGACGCCCAGCGGCTTCGCGCGCGTCTGGACCACGGCCAGCGTCTGCGGATGACAGGCGTCGGAGACGAAGAAGGTGTCGCAGCTCCCGTCGGAGAGCCGATGGCTCATCGCCATCGCCTCCGCCGCCGCCGTCGCCTCGTCCAGCAGGCTCGCGTTGGCGACGGGCAGCCCGGTGAGGTCCTGCACCATCGTCTGGTAGCTGATGAGCGCCTCGAGGCGCCCCTGGGCGATCTCCGCCTGATACGGCGTGTACGCCGTGTACCAGCCCGGGTTCTCCAGGATGTTGCGCAGGATCACCGGCGGCGTGATCGTCCCGTAGTAGCCGAGCCCGATGTAGGAGCGGAAGATCTGGTTCTCCTGAGCCATCTCCGCGAGCTGAGCCAGCGCCGTCCGCTCGTCGAGCGCCGCGGCGCCGAGCGGGTTCGAGGTGCGGTTCTCCGCAGGTACGACCGCCTGAATCAGCGCGTCGAGGGACGCGTAGCCCAGCGCGGCGAGCATCTCCGCGATCTCCGCGGAGCGTGGGCCAAGATGACGGGAAGCGAAGACGTCTGTGGCTGGAAGGGACATGCGCGCTCCGAGAGGCCCCCCGGGCCCGGACCAGAGAGCCCCTTACCTACCCTCCGCGGGCGGTCTTGCCTACCCTCCGCGGCCCTGGAGCGGTTAATACGGAGGCCCGCACCAAGGAGCTCCCATGGCCCTCCGCCGAACCCCCTTCTTCCGCTTCCACAAGGAGGCGGGCGCCCGGCTCATCGACTTCGGCGGCTGGGAGATGCCCGTTCAATACGCGGGCTTGATGGTCGAGCACAAGGCCACGCGCGCCAGCGTCGGGCTCTTCGACGTGAGCCACATGGGCGAGGTCTGGTTCCGCGGCCCCGGCGCCATCGACGCCGTCCGCCACCTCGTCACCAACGACCTGAAGATCGCCGACGGCCAGGCCCAGTACACCGCCATGTGCTACCCGCACGGCGGCATCGTCGATGACCTCATCGTCTACAAGCTGGCCGACGACAACGTGCTCATCTGCGTCAACGCCTCGAACCGGGAGAAGGACTTCGCCTGGATGAAGGAGAACAACCCGCTGCCGGGCGTCTCCGTCGAGGACGAGAGCGACGGCTGGTCGCAGGTCGCCATCCAGGGCCGGAACGCCGCCGCGACGCTGCAGAAGCTCACCGCGGTGGACCTCTCGCAGGTGGGCACCTTCCGCGTGGCCGCGGGCGCCGTGGCGGGCGTGGACGGCTGCGTGGTCGCGCGCACCGGGTACACGGGCGAGGACGGCTTCGAGGTCTTTCTGCCCGCGCAGGGTGCGGAGCGCATGTGGCCGGCGATCATGGAGGCGGGCGCCGAATTCGGCATCGCCCCCATCGGGCTGGGCGCGCGCGACACCCTGCGCCTGGAGATGAAGTTCTGCCTCTACGGCAACGACATCGACCAGGACACCACCCCGCTGGAGGCGGGGCTGGGCTGGGTCACGAAGCTGTCCAAGCCCGACTTCATCGGCAAGGACGCGCTGGTCCGCCAGCAGGCCGAGGGCGTGAAGCGCCGCCTCGTCGCCATGATCGTCAACGAGCGCATCGCGCGCCACGGCAACCCCATCCTGGAAGCGGAAGGCGGCGAGCCCATCGGCGTCGTCACCAGCGGCACCCGCTCCCCCTCCCTCGATCAGAACATCGCGCTCGGCTACGTCCCGAGCGCCCTCTCCAAGCCAGGCTCTCGCGTCGTCGTCGATGTCCGCGGCCGGACCGCCGACGCGCAGGTCGTCAAGCCACCCTTCTACAGCCGCCCCTACTGATCCTGATCTCCAAAACCGAGGTTCGCATGTCCAAGTTCCCTGCCGATCTCCGCTACTCCGAGAGCCACGAGTGGGCCCGACTGGATGGCGATGTCGTCACCGTCGGCATCAGCTGGTTCGCCCAGGACAGCCTCGGCGACGTGGTTCACGTCGAGATGCCGAAGAAGGGCGCCAAGGTCAAGAAGGGTCAGTCGATCGCCGAGATCGAGAGCGTGAAGGCCGTCTCCGAGATCTACAGCCCGGTGGACGGCGAGGTCATCGAGATCAACACCGGCCTGGACGGCGAAGAGGAGCAGGTCAACCAGTCGCCCTACGGCTCTGGCTGGCTCTTCAAGATCCGGGTGGCCGGCAAGGGCGCGCTCGACGGCCTGATGGACGTCAGCACCTACGAGAAGCACGTCGCTGCGCAGGATCATTAGGATCCCATCCCGGAGAGAGGAACCCTCCAGCGAGGGTTCCTCTCGACCACAGCGAGCTCAGATCGACTTGTACCCGAGGTAATGGTCGATGTGCTCCATGTCCGTGCGCTCCAGACGGGTCTGGATCGCGGCCATGGTCTGCGCAGGCGGCACGATGACCCGCTGCCCCGGCTGCCAGTTGACCGGCGTGGCGATGCCGTTCTTGTCGGCGGCCTGCAAGCTGTCCACGAGGCGCAGGACCTCGTCCACGTTGCGGCCGTTGGCCAGCGGGTAGTAGATCAGCGCCCGGACCTTACGGTTCGGGTCGATGACGAAGACCGCGCGCACGGTCACGGTGGTGGACTCGCCCGGGTGGATCATCCCGTACTTCTGCGCGACCTTCGTGTCGAGGTCGGCGATCATCGGGAAGGGGAGCTCGATCCCGAGGTTCCGCTTGATGTTCAGCACCCAGGCCAGGTGCGAGTGGATCGAGTCGATGGAGAGGCCAATCAGCTTGACGTCGCGGGCGGCGAAGTCGTCACCGCGGCGCGCGAACTCGCTGAGCTCCGTCGTGCAGACCGGGGTGAAGTCGGCGGGGTGGCTGAAGAAGACCACCCACTTGCCGGCCTGCCACTCGGAGAAGGTCAGCGGGCCGTGCGTGCTGTTGGCCGTGAAGTCCGGGGCCAGATCGCCGATGCGCGGGATGGAGCCCGCGGGAGAGTCAGACATCTGTGTGCTCCTTGGGTGAGCGTGTTGGGAGAGCGTGCCGGTGAACCCCTTCCTTCTAATCGCCTGAACCTCGAAGGGAAGTCGGCGCCTCACGGAAGGGCTGCGGCGCCACCTGGGGTGGGCCGAGCCCTCCTCGTCGATCGCGTCCACCGCGCGCAGATCGGCCCGTCCTGGGCGGCGGACCCGCGAGTCGGATAGAATTCCGCATCGCAAGCCGTCCCTCGCCGAGGTACCCCATGGCGCCCCTGCTCCTCCTCGCCGCCCCCGCGCTGGCAGGCTCCCTGCACGGGCGCGACTTCGCCCGCGCCGCCCGCGACTACGACGTCCCCGAGCCGCTGCTGCTCGCCATCTCCTGGGAGGCCAGCCGCTGGAAGGAGGACGTGACGAGCGCCTGGGGCGGCTACGGCCCCTTCGACCTGCGCGAGGAGGGCAGCCCGAACGTCGAGACCGCCGCCATGCTGCTGGACGTGAGCCCGGACCTGCTCATCCACGACCCGGTGTGGAACCTGCGCGGCGCCGCGGCGCTGCTGGCCAGCCACGGGGCGCGCATCGGCGACCCGGACGTGCGCGATCTCGCCGCCTGGTGGGACGCGGTCGTGGCCTTCTCCGGCGAGGACGATCCGGTGCTGCAGCACCGCTACGCCAGCTACATCTACCGGACCATCCAGGAGGGCGCGGTCTCCGACGGGATCACCCTGCTCCCGCGGGCGGTGGACGTCTCCGATCACGCCGCGCCCATCCCGCCGCCCGGGACCTGCGACTACGCCGCCTGCGACGGCTTCACCTCCGCCTCGGCCTACAACTACTCGGACTACTCGCGCGACAGCTCGGACATCTCCTACATCGTCATCCACACCGTCCAGGGCAGCTACGAGGGCTGCATCTCCTGGTTCCAGAACTCCGCCGCCAGCGTGAGCGCGCACTACGTGGTCTCGACCGAGGGCAACATCACGCAGATGGTGGACGAGGAGGACGTGGCCTGGCACGCCGGGAACTGGGACTACAACCTGGCCAGCGTCGGCATCGAGCACGAGGGCTATGTCGAGTACCCCGAGACCTACTACACGGAGAGCATGTACACGGCCTCCGCCGCCCTCTCCCGCGACATCACCGACCGAAACGGCATCCCCGTCAGCCGCTCCTACATCATCGCGCACTCCGAGGTCCCCGGCGCCACCCACACCGATCCGGGCAGCGGCTGGGACTGGGACTACTACATGGAGCTGATCGAGAGCGGCTCCTCGGGCGGGGGCAGCTCGACCGGCGACCTGGTGGGCGCCATCGCCGACTCGGACATCTACACCGGCGCGCGGCTGGCCGGCGCCACCGTCTGGATCGCCGAGACGGGCGAGGTCACCAGCACCGACAGCTCAGGCATGTACTATTTCTACGATCTCGGGCTCTCCACCTACACCGTCCACGCCACGCTGGACGGCTACGCCGAGGGCACCTGCTCGAAGTCCATCAGCACGGGCACCAACTGGTGCTCCATCGCGCTCTCGCCGGGCGGGAGCTCGGGCGGGGACGGGAGCGGGGGCGATGACGGCGGCGGCGATGACGGCGGCGGCGATGACGGCGGCGGCGGCGAGGGCGGCGGCGCCGAGACCGGGGCCACGGACACGGCCGATCCGGACGAGGGCGGCAGCGGCGGCACGGACGACGGCATCGTCGACGATGGCCTCTCCGAACCTCCCGGCGTGCGCATGCTCGTCACGGACATGAAGGGCGCGGGCTGCGGCTGCGCGTCCGGCGGGCGCGGCGGGGCCTGGATGGGCGCGCTCGCCGCGCTGATGGCGCTGGGGCGACGACGCGCGCGGGCCTGAGCCCCCGGCTTCAGTCCAGGAAGGCCTCGAGGGTGCGGCGGCGGGTCGCGTGCCGCAGCTTGCGCAGGGCCTTGATCTCGATCTGGCGGATGCGCTCGCGGGTCAGGTTGAACTGCGAGCCGATCTCCTCGAGCGAGTACTGGGCGGGCTCGCCGATGCCGTAGCGCATGACTGCTCAGGCCGCACGCCTCAAGAACACAAAGCGCATCCGCCTTTGCGTCATAA
>CAZKWG010000595.1:0-5363 GCA_964556105.1 uncultured Enterobacterales bacterium
CGTCTGTACCTGCTGCGCTGCGAGCTGGTGGACGATCCACCGCTGTCCTTCCGCGTCGTCGAGGTCTCGACGGCCAACCCTGTGGCGTCACGCGCCGACGATCGCAGCTTTCGTCTGGGGATCGAGGACCGTATCGTCTCGGGCCAGCCCCTCAGCTTCCGCTCCTCGGCCCAGGAGGAGGTCCGCTTCTCGCTGGACGTCGATCTCAGCACCTCGCGCGGGCTGAACGCCGGGGTGGGGGGCGCAGACTGGCGACGCAGCCCGGCCCAGGACATCGTGGCCTTCGAGGGCTGGCTGGTCCCCGACGTCAGCGAGACGCTCTCCGTGCCCATCGCCGCCGTCAAGGACCGGCTCGCCAAGGCCTGGAAGGCCGTCGTCGCGCAGAGAACCACGATCTACCTGCTCATGCCCTACGCGATCTACCTGGGCTCGGGGATCATCCTCTACAAGCTCGGCAGCCGCGACAAGGAGGAGGCCGAGGCGCGGGCCACGGCGCTCCAGGCGGAGCTCGATGGCGCCCGGCAGGCGCTGCTCGCGATCTCCGCCACCGAGTCGAGCTGCCAGGAGACGCGCGGTGAGCTGGCCAACCGCCTACAGGACGCCACGGCCGCCGCCGAGGCCGCCGCGGCCAGGGCGCTCGATCTCGCCGGGACGCTGGAGCGCGTGGGAAGCAAGGGAGGAGCCTGGGTCTCGGGCAAAGAGCTGTTGGCCCTGGACGCGGCCTGGGCCAGCGCCACCACCACGGCCGTCGCCAGGACGATCCTCAGCACCCCCAGCAGGCCGGAGGCCGCGACGCTGAAGCCCTGTCTCGACCAGCTCGAGGCGACCACCGGACGCGTGCCGACCTACGTGCTGACCTGGAGCTCCGACGACAACCTGCTGTGTCCGGACGCGTTTACGGGCACCCTGGGTGGGGTCGCCCGCGCCGGCCGCTGGGCGCTCAACGCGCGCGACGCCAACGACTTCGGCCCGGCCAACCTGCAGACCACGGGCGACCCGCTGCAGAACGATCGATGGTCGGCCTACACCCTGGCCAACGGCGTGGGCGAGATGCGCGACGCCATCCTGCAGGCGGAGGTCGGAGGCCGGCCGCCCGTGGCCCCCTCCCAGGCGGATCTGTGGGCGCTGACCCTGCTCGACGCCTATACACAGCTCCCCTCGCTGGCCTCCGGCGCGCTCGACGATCCCGGCTCTACCTGCGTGAGCCGCCTGATGGGGCAGCTCGCTGGAGCCGACAAGGACGCCGCCGTGGGCGAGCCCGTCCTGCCCGATCTGCTGAGCGTCGCGAAGGGCGCCGCCCTCGAGGGTGTGCAGCCGGACGCAGGCTGCCCCTGGATGCCCACGTCCTTCGCCGCCAGCGCGAAGCGCGCGCTGCTGGGGCCCGCGCGGCTGGGGATGGTGCAGGATGAGTAGCGAGGACGTCCCGTGGTCAAGAATTCCATTCCAGGTGGAGCACCCATGAAGACCCTTCTCACCTCCGGACCGCTCGGTGGGTCTGCCGTCACTCCGAGCGGCGCCGCGCGACGGCGCGCGGGCGGCCTCGCCGATCCGCTGCGCAGCTCTCTGCAGGATCCGCTTCAGCGAAAGGCGCAGGGTGGGCCCGTCGTGCAGCGCCTCCTCCGTGTGCGCAAGAAGAAGAACGATGAGGGGGAGTTCTATACTCCCGAGAACGCGGTGGGATTCTACAACCTGTACGCCTCGCGCATGGCGCAGGACACCTCCGCGCTGGTAGAAGGCGATGCCGGTGGCAAGTCCGGTCTCGACAAGGTCTTGAAGGCGACGGAGGTTGACGGCTCCAATGCCATGGAAGCGCTCATCTCTTCCATCATCGACTCGAGCTCCTGGATGGACATCCAGAACGAGAACACGCTGCGCAGCCTGGCCCAGGCCATCGAGGATGAGCTGGGGTTTGGGCCCGATTCGGACAACAACGAGACCGACGCGCAATTCGTCACGGAAAATGGGTCGTCAGCCTTCGAGGTGGTGAAAGACTGGATCACAGGCAAGGTCGAGGGAGTTGGCCAGGCCGACACTGTTGGAGGCGTCGTGGTGGCGTGCAGCAAGCTCCCGATCGAGTGGCACGAGGACCTTGCTGAGATCGTCTATAACCACACGGCGCAAACCTACTATGGCAACAACGTCAAGCCCTATGTCCCTCCCTACCTCGAGCTCATCAAGGACATCAATGGGGACGAGATCGAAGAATTCAGCTTCGTCACCAAGTACGGCGCAGCTAAAGCTCGCTGGGGAGCCGAATTCAACGTAGAGAAGCCCTCGGACAAGAAAGACTATTACGATGGGAAAGCGGTCATGCATACGCACCATCCCAACGGAGCCAGCCAGGCCAACTACGCGCATACCAAACCCTACGATAAACGCAAGGCGAGGGGCTACGGATGGACCGTGGTGACGACCTCCAAGGTCACCGGTGTGGCGGACTCGAACAAGACCTGGAACAACCTGTAGTCGTTGCCTGCCTCGCTCCGGGGCGCCCGACCTCGCGAGGCCTCGAACGGCCGGGGCCATGTTATCCGGTCATCGCGGGGTGATCTATGCTATACTCATGTTCAGATCCCCATGCTCGTCACACCGCGCACCACCTCTTCGTCCTCCAAGACCCGCGCCGCGCGGCCCGACACGCTCTCGCGCCACGCGATCGGCGACCCCCTCTCCGCGGCGATTCAGCGAAAGGGAGTGATTCAGCGGGTGATCCGCGACGACATCATCGGACGAGGCTACACGGGCGGGGAGGCGGACGATCTGCGGGCCATCATGGGTGGGTCCTGGGGCAACGCCGACGGCGTCTCGATGACCTGCAGTCCGGCCTACTACCGCCGCGTCGTCCAGGAGCAGGCCGATAACGGGATCCGTCGGAAGATCTTCGAGAACCTCGACGAGCATCACTACGGCGTGCTCAAGTTGTTCGTGCAGATCCACGGCGGGAACCTCCTCGCGCTGATCCGCAAGGACATCAACAACCGGTTGGTCGAGCGGATGATCGGCTCTCCTGTGCCGGCGGCGCGGGCGGTGGTCCTCGGGCTCTCGGGCGTGGCTGAGCTGACCAACCTCGCGGGGCTCGGCTACGTGTTCGAGCGCTTCCCGCACTTCGTGGAGGTGGTCCGGGCGGAGAGCGTCGCGGCGCCTGCGGCCCTCCAGGAGGTCATCAACTATCTCGCGGCGCGCACGGTCCCCGAGCTCAGGTACCTGCAGACGAACAACCCCGACTTCGCCACGTTGAGGGTGCTCCAAGCCGAGACCATCGTCCGCGCGGACATGGAGCGCCTGCACGATCTGGCGGAGGATGCCCCCCCGGGGAACGACACCTACGAGGATCTCGGCAACAAAGGCTACCGTTATCGGATCGGCCACTTCGCGCGCAAACACACGCTGCGGGGGATGCGGCTGAATGACGCGCTGGACTCGCCGAAGACGTTGTGGCCCATGGCCACCACCGTCGATCAGCTCCGCGGCGTATGCACGGACTTCGACGCGAACAACGTGATCGCGTACCACGAAGGTCGATCCTACTACTATACGCCCACCGTCGTCCCTAACTCGAGGATCTTCGCGCGCAAAGAGATGCTCAGCATGCACTTCGCGCAGATGTACCCCACCGAAGGCGAGACCATCGGCGCGGCCACGCTGGCGCGTCTGAGCGCGGCGAAGATCGCGAAGCCCGCGTGGACGGCCTGGCCCTGAACGTGTGAACGCGCCAGGAATCATCCGCGATATTCCTGATCCCTCTTGTGGTCAGGTACCAAACATCCTATCATGTTCGTGAGCCCCGGAGCGTCGACCAGGACATGGGCATGCCCGCCGCGCGAATGAACGACAACGTGCTGCAGCCCTCGCCGCACTGCCACGCGCCGATTCACCCGCCCGCGCCCGTGCCCACGCCCGTGCCTCACCCGGCGCTGCCGCTCCCGATCCTCTCCCCCTGCGTGCCGACGGTGCTCATCGGCGGGAGCCCGGCCGCCGTGCTGGGCGACATGACCACGATCTGCACCCTCCCCAGCTGCGTGCCCGGCGGGCCCGGCATCGTCGCCAAGGGCTCCGCGACCGTGCTGATCGGCAAGCGGCCCGCCGCGCGCGTCAACGACCTGACCACCCATCCAGCCTGCGTGGCGCCGATCCCGGCGCCGACCGGACAGATCATCCCGCCGGGATGTCCCACGGTGCTGATCGGAGGCTGATTCTGCCTCAACCCGAGGAGGAGCCATGGTTCGAAGCATCGCCAGCGTCGCCTCCCGCGCAGCCCAGCGCCGCGCGCAGCCGCGCGATCCGCTCGGGGCGCGAGGGCTGCGAGACCCGTTGACGGCGCGTAGCCTGGACGCCGCTGGGGTGATCCAGGCGGTCTTCGCGGGTCCGCCGCTGGTGCCCAACAACCTGGTCAACGTGACCTACCCGGGCCATCAGTTCACGACGGGGGGGACCCAGGCCAACACAGGCTGCGGGACACACAACCGGATCCAGACCGCTGGGGAGAAGAAGAACTCCGGAGCGTCGCAGCCCGGCACGCCGTCCAACATGACCGCCTATCAGTACAAGCTGAGCCGAACGGGCGGGCTGGTCAGGGACCCCGCGCTTCCTCAGGCCTCGACCCGAATCCACCTCATCAACCATCGTCTGGAGAACAGCGGCAACACACAGTCTGTCGCGAGCAACATCTTGTTGGGCAGCAAGCGCGCCAACAATCCAACCCATCTGCACAGCGTCGAGAACTACGTCATCAACTCGCTCATCTCCAGCTCTCGAGAGAACACGGCCTATGAGAACGATCTTGGGGCCGCGAGCACCAAGACGAACGCGGACACGGGCAACCAGGTCACCTGGTGGGACAAAGCGAACCTCCCCTCCCTCAAGGCCCTGCCCACGATCTACCGAAAGGACGGCTGGCTGGACAGCAACGGAGACGTCACGGGGACCCCGCCCACGACCGGCGGCAAGAAGAAGAAGACCAACACCGGCTCGTCAACCCCTGTCGCGGACGGTGTCTTTGTCGATCCAACCAGCATCTTTCTGCCCAGGCACCTGTGGCTCGATTATGATGTGCAGGCCAACTACAGCGGAGCCCCAGGCTTCGTGCAGAACAATGCCAACCACGAGCGCACCCAGAACGGCGGCGCGGTCACGCCAAATGATCAGGCTGTCGAGAACACCATCCAGGACTTCGAGAACAGCTGGAAAGACAACGCCTTCCCAGCAGACTTCACCTCGAGCGCGACCTACTACACGGCCTCCTGGACCAAGGGGAGCCCGTACCACGCCTCGGCCGAGAACCCGGTGACCATCCCGACGGACACCTGAGCTCATCCGCTCGTCGCGCCGGTGTCCCCGGTGTCCCCGGTGTCCCCGGTGTCCCC
>CAZKWG010000596.1:0-5360 GCA_964556105.1 uncultured Enterobacterales bacterium
CTGACGCGCTGCAGCCCAGCAGGAGCAGGAGCACGGAATTCCGAACCTTCATGGCTGCTCCCGCAGGACCCACAGGCCCCAGTCCTCGACGTCTTCGGGCAGGCGCGTGCCCGTCATCACCACCTGGCGTGGATCCGTGAGCGCCAGCAGCTCGGGCGGCAGCCATCCCAGGCGCAGCCGTCGGCCATACGCGTCGTCCACCGACCCGCCGCCCTCTTCCACGCGATCGAGCGCCTCGTCCCAGAGGTCCGCCATCTTCGCCGGGCTCATCAGCTCGCCGTCGGGCGCCGAGGTCTCCCAGGCGCGGGTGAGGTCGTAGAGCTCGGCCAGCACGGGGTAGAAGCGGTCTGAGAGCGGCTCGAGCGGCGAGAAGCTGCCTTCGCCCTGGGCGTTGACGACGGCGTCCAGCTCGGGCGGGCTCGGGATGTTGCTGACGCGGAGCACGGCGGCGGCGGCGGCGTTCTCCCCGCGCACCCGGCCCATGGCCAGCGCGGCGCCGTCCAGCACCCCGAACGCGGGATCGGGGGTCTCCGGCTTCGGTCGCAGCGGATCGAGCGCGTCCGGCCCAGGCAGCGGGGCGAGCTGGCCGAGGCTCTCGTCCACGCCGACCAGGCTCACGCCGGCCGCGACGGGCCGCTCTCCGGTTCGGGTCTGGAGGGTGAGGCGGGCCACCTGTCCGGGGGCGTAGCGGTCCCGGTCGGCGCTCAGGCTCAGCGAGAGATCCGCCTCAGAGCGCACGAAGACGCGGGTCTGGGCGCCGCTCCAGTACACCGTGTACCAGCCCTCGGCGTCGTCCGGCAGCGTGAAGCGGGCGATGCGCGTCTCCTCGTCCAGATCGGCCTCGATGCTGGAGAAGGTCGGGCTGGTCATCGTGAGCTTCTTGGGCAGCTCCTCGTTGAAGCTGGGGCCGCGCAGCAGCTCCACCGTGACGGTCTCGCCGGGCTTCGGCAGGACCGGATCGGCGCGCAGGCGCAGGTGGGGCACGGCGCCGGGCGGGACGCGCAGCAGGGTGTCGCCGATGGGCTGGTCACCCTCGCCGAGAGCGGCGACGCGCAGCTCGTAGCCCAGCATGACCGTGTCCTGAGGAGCGTTGGGGTCGTCGTCGGCGCGCACGGCGCCCACCGAGATCCGCGCGTAGCCCAGGTAGGAGCGCCCGCTCCAGGGCTCGTCCAGCACGTCGCCGCTCAGCTCGGCCAGCACGGCGCGCTGGACGCAGGCGGCGGCGGAGGTCGTGAGATCGCCGCCCTCCGGGTCCGCCACCCAGCTCGTGCGCAGCCGGCGGGAGCCGGGGTCGGCGCTCAGCTCCAGCATCTGGGCGAGCTCGCCGTCCGACTGCTCGGGGTTCAGGCAGGTCCGGGCGCGCAGCGCGCCGCGCTCGAGGGCCGCGGAGACCACTTCAGGCTCGTTGAGGTCGGGGGCCTCGAAGGAGATGTCCACCGTGGGATGCTTCGCGGCGCGGATCAACCACTCCAGCTTGATGAGGCGCTCCTCGCCGGCGGGGAGGCGCTCCCCGGCGAGGGCCTGGAGGCCGCAGCGCTCCAGCGGGGTCTCGCCCCGCGAGACGAAGCGCACCTGTCCTTGCGCGCTCACCCGGGCGAGCAGGCGGAGGGTCTCCTGGTTGTCGCTCATCCACAGCGCGCAGGGCCGAAGCGGCGCCTCCCAGGTGTCCAGGGCGAGAACATCGGGCAGCTCTGGCGAGCCGTCGGTGAAGAGGTCCTGGGCGCTGGTGCGCTCGACGGCGCGGGGCGGGGGCGGGGGCCTGTAGGGGGCGGCGGGGACGACGATGTTCACCGCGGGCCCAGGGTTGATCTGGATGGAGGCGACGCCGTCCTCGTCGGTCTCGACGACGGTGCCGGTGTCGGTGGGATCCCAGGCGCGGCGAACGCTCAGCTTCGTGGCCGTCAGCGGGGCGCCGGCGGCGGTGGCGGCGCGCAGATAGACGCGGTTGTTCGCCTTCTCGACCAGCCCCTCGTTCAGCTCGGTCTCGTAGTCCACGCGGATGCGGTCCTGCGAGAGCAGCACGCTGGCGCTCCCGGCGACGCGATCGCCGGCCGGGTCGGTGGCGACGAGGCGCGCGACCAGGGTGGCCTGGCCCTGGAGGTCACCCGGGACGACGGGCAGCGTGAGCGTGAACGCGCCGTCCTTGTCGGTCTTCGCGCGCGTGGGGAGCGCGCCGTCCTCGCCCGCGCTCATCCAGCGCGTGGGGGGAGGCCAGGCGCCGTCCAGGCTCCAGCTCAGCTCGAGATCGGCCAGCGAGACGGGGGCGCCCGAGCTGTAGACCACCCGCCCGCTCAGGGTCGGCTGCTCGCCGATGAACCAGGCGTCGCGGTCGGCCCGCAGCTCGACCCGGAAGCGCGGCAGGGTGAAGGGCTCGACGCGGAAGGTGGCCTCGCCCGTGGCCTCGCCCGAGGTCCAGCGCGCGATCCAGTCGCCGGAGACCGCGCCGCTGTCCAGGGGGAAGCTGCCGGACACCACGCCCCAGTCGCCGGAAGGCGCCTTCTCCTCCAGCAGGACCTGGCCCGAAGGGTCGAGGACGGTCCACGTCCCCGGGCGGCCCTCGAGGGGGGTGAGGTCGCGGGCGCGCAGGGCGAGGGCGCGGAACTGGACGGTGTTGCCCGGCTCGTAGAGGGGGCGGTCGGTGAGGAGGTGGACGCGGGCGGGCGCGTAGAGCGGGAGCGGCACGTCCACGGTAGCGTCGCCCGCGGCGGTGTCGGCGCGCACGCGCAGCAGGTAGTCACCGTCCGGCACCTGCGGGAGGCGCAGCGTGGCGTAGCGGTAGCTGCCGGAGCGCTCCCAGCCGTCGGTGGGCTCGAGCGGGGTCTCCTTCCCGGCGGCGTCGACCAGGGCCAGCTCGGCGGAGAGGCGGCCGATGGTCGCCTGCCGGTCCGCGGCGGCGTCCCCCGTGGTGTAGTGCCCGGTGGCCCAGACGCTCACCGAGCCCTCGACCCCGCGGCCCAGGGCGCTGACGCTCGCCGACACGGTCGGGATGACCTCGCCATCCGGGCACTCGCCGACCCAGAGGCCGTCCGAGACCCAGGCGCTCGGGCAGAAGAACAGGCTCATGCAGCCGAAGGTCGCGAGGGCGGTGCCCCCGGCGATCCATCCGAGCCAACGTCTCTTGGACAAAGGGCCTCCAGCGATCCGCGCGTGTCCGTCCCAACGCGCGCCGCGGGGCCCAGCTTACACCGCCTTCTCGTTCGCCGGGGTGGCGGCGCCCTCCGCGGTGGTGACGGCCTCGGCCAGCGCGCGCACGAAGGTGGGGCGGGCGTCCAGCGCGGCGGAGCGGATCAGGCGCGTTCCCGGCGCGCTTCGGCCGACCTCCGCGAGGAGGCTGTCCAGCAGGGCGAGCTCGGCGCTGCCCTCGCAGGCGGTGTTCAAGGGGACGACCAGCACGCCCTCGGGGCTGCGCCGCGCGGCCTCCAGGAGGCTGGCGCGGGCGGTGCCGGCCTTGAGCCCGGGGCCGGGGAGGAAGCTCGTGTGGTAGGGGCGATCGAGGTGGGCGGCGCTGGCCAGCTTCGTGGCGGTCAGCAGCGCGGCGCTCGCGTCGCCGTCCTCGGCGGGCGGGGGCAGGTCGAGGGCGACCAGCGCGACCTCATAGCGGGCGCCGCGCGGCAGATCGGCGATGGCGGCGCGCAGGGTCTCGGCGATGGCCTCGACGTAGCTGAGCTGGCCGCTCAAGGAGGGGGCCTGCTGCAGCGTGGCGCCACGGCGGGCGATCTCCTGGTCGGCGTCGCGGCGGCGCGTCCGCGCCAGCGCTCCGCCCTGGGCCGCCATGTCAATGAGGATGACCTGCTCCCTGGCGCGCAGGTGGCTGCCGGCTCCGGCCACGCCGTCCTCGCCCAGCCCGAAGACGGCGCGCACGCTGTACGCCTCGCCGAGCACCGCCCCCAGCTTCTTCGCCTGCAGCTCGGCCCGCTCGCGACTCGCGTCCGGCCCGGGCAGCAGCCGGCGGGACCACCAGCCTCGCCACAGCCAGCGCCCCAGCGCGCCCGCCCAGGCCAGCCAGCCCGGGACGCGACCCGGCGCGAGCTGCGTCAGCATGGTGCTCAGGGTGTCGCGGTCCTGCGGCGCTCCACGATGCAGGAGCCATACGTGTGTTCGGCCCATCTGCTGGTGCGCTCCGATGGCGAAGATCTTAACCCGGCCTGCGCGCGCGCGGCTCCCCCCCTTGCGCGGCGGGAGCTCCCGCGTCAGGCTGGCTCGGCCATGTCTCACGCGCCGGGTCCTCCTCATCCGCTGCTCCCGCGCCTGGATCCGCGCGCCTGGAGCGATCGTGGCCGGGCGCTGGCCCTGCTCCTGCCGCCGCTGCTGATCGGCCTCTGCTTCGGCCTCGCGGCGCTGCTCCCGGAGGATCAGGTCTGGCCCCACGCGGCGCAGGCGGGCTTTCTCGCCGCCCCTCGCTGGATCCTCGCGGCCTGGGCGCCCTGGGCCCTGCTGGTCGGCTGGCGCGTGCCGCGCCTCCTGCCCGCGGCCCTGGTGCTGGGGAGCTGCGGGCTGGTCTTCAGCGGCAGGCCGCTCTGGGAGCCGGAGGGCCCGGGATGGCGCTTCGTCTCGGCCAACGTCAACGCGTTCGGCGAGGACGCGGAGCCCGGCCTGCTGGAGCGGCAGCTCGCCGCGCTCGAGGCCGATGTGCTCGTGGTGATCGAGCGCCGGCCGGAGCAGATCCCCGGCATGGTCCGCGTCGCCGATGACTTCGACGATCCCATGCCGCGCCCCAGCCACGCCACCGCCATCTTCTGCCGTGAGCAGGATCTGTGCCAGGCGCAGGTGACCCCGCAGATCGGCTCGAAGACCATGAAGATGCCGGTGGGGCTGGTGCGGGTCGGCGGGGAGCTCTGCCTGCTGGGCATCCACGCGCCTCCGCCCGCGCCCTACGACGCGACCGGCATCGTGCCCTACGTCGAGGAGGTGGCGCGCCACATCGACGAGGGTCGCATGGCGCTGGACTGGGGCCCCTGTCGGGCGGGCGACCCCGTGATCGCCGCGGGCGACCTGAACGGCGTGCCCTGGGGCTGGGCCTGGCGGACCCTGGTGGCGCGCGGCCTGAGCGCGCCGCTGCACGCGCACGGCATCTTCGCCGCGAGCTGGCCCTCCGGCGGCGGCTGGCCAGACGCGCCCTTCTTCTCGCTGGATCACCTCTTCGTCGGCCAGGCGACGGTCAGCGGCGCGCGGCTGGTGCGCCTCTCGGGCGCGGACCACAAGGCCATCGTGTATCGTGCTCGACCAGGGCGTTAGAGCGCCCTCGAGGGAGGTCGCGTGCGTGTCGCTCTGATCCTTGCGCTGATCCTGGGTGCCTGCTCGAAGTCCAAGGAGCCCGGAGGGGGGGCGGCAGCCCCGAAGGCGCGCCCCAAGCGGGGGCC
>CAZKWG010000597.1:0-5359 GCA_964556105.1 uncultured Enterobacterales bacterium
GGGCGAGGGCGAGGGCGAGGGCGAGGGCGAAGACAGGCTGAGCTTCTCCGCCTGGTGGGAGGACGAGGTCCTGATCGTGCTGCCCGAGGGCGCCGAGTCCACCGACAGTTTTACCCTGGGCATCGCCGAGACCGATCCGAGCACCCCCGATCCCTGGACGGGCGAGGACTGCCTGTACGGCTACACGACCGGCAGCGGAACCGTGCTGCTCTACTGCCACCCGCTGGACGCCGGCGGCTCGAAGTACGAGGGCGGCGGCAGCCCCACCCGGCTCGACGAGGCCACCGAGACCGTCTTCGTCTCCAGCCTGGAGGACGTCATGACCTACGCGGTCTGGGATGACGCCACCCTGGAGTGCTGGACCTGGGGCCACGACACCGACTACTACGAAGACGCCGGGTGTACGCCGGTAGACCGGTGACGACCGACCCGCGCCGCCCCTCGCGGCTCCACACGATCCTCTGCGGGATCGTGCTCGCGGCTCCCCTGCTCTTCGCGGCGGTGGTCCTGGTGAACCCTGGCACCAGCATCGGCGCGGTCATCGTCTTCGCGATGGTCGTCTACGCCCTCGTGCTCGCTGGGCTGCACATCGCCCTGACCTCGCTCGCACTGTGGCTGCTCGGGCGCTTCTGGCCGACGCTGCGGCGCGGCGCGGGCGTGGTGATGCTGACGCACCTCCTCGGGCTCCCCGCCGCGCTCGGCCTGCTCGCCGCCTGGTTCGCGGCGGAGGAGCGGGGCCTGGTGGGGCTGGACGCGGCATGGCCGGACCCGGGAGGGCGCGCAATCGTAGCCGAACCGGGTCCTCTCGCGCGTGATCTGCTCTGTTGAGCGCCGCGATGACCCGATCGCGCGCACGGCCGGCACGTCGTGCTCACCGGAAAGGACCTTCATCGCCGCGGGCGCTGGCGCTGCTGGGCTGAGCGCCCTCGATCCACGCCGGGTTGGTGAACGCGAGCGGCACGGCGTCGGGGTAGACGTCGGCGAAGAGGCCGCCAATGACCGGCGCGTCGTCCTCGAGCGGCCAGCCGGCCTCGACCAGCAGCCAGCCCGCGCGCAGGTGGTCGAGGGTCCACAAGTGCTTGTGGTCCAGGGTCGCACCCTCCTCGCGCTCGGGGAGCGGATAGCGGGCGATGACCTCTCCGTTTCGGACCAGTCGCAGCTCGGGCACAGGTACCCAGGGTGGAGCCTGCACCCGCGCCTCGACCAGCAGCGGCCCGCTCGCCGGGATCCGGTCGCCCGGCCCCCAGCGTTGACCGCTCGCGTCGCGCACGGCGAAGGAGACGATGGGGCCTGTGCTCACCGAGACGCGACCGCCTGCGAGCGCGTCCAGGAAGCGGGGGAAGGAGGCGGGCTCGCCCACGTCCACGAGGTTGACGGGCGAGCCGGCCAGCTCCAAGGCCACGGCGTGGCTGTCGCTGTTGCCCGTCCCGACCACGGCGTAGCCGGCCTCGAGCAGGGCGAACCAGTCCTGGCGGACCTCGCGGTACAAGGTCCAGGAGAAGCGGTTGACGATCTCCAGCAGGTCGATGTCCAGGGCCGTGGTGCCCTTCGGCTCGGGGACGGTCATCCAGGCGTTCTCGCCCACCCCGGGCGCGATCGCGCGGTCGAAGCCGAGCGAGGTGAACAGCCCGTGCGCGCTCCGTGCGGGCTGGCTGTCTGGTCGGAACTGGATGCCGCGCGGGTGGTTGAGCATGAGGAGCAGCCGGCCCTCGCCGTCGGGCCAGGGGCTCGCCTCGGCGATGGCGCGGTAGCGGTCCAGGGTCGCCGCCAGCGAGAGGCCGCCCGGGACCTCCGCGCCGACGCCGAGCGGGAAGGCGTTCAGGTGCCCGCTGGAGGCGCTCTTGCCGCGGACGGGGATCTCGGCGCCTGGGATCCCGCGCAGGGTGTCCGCGGCGCCGACCGCGGCGAGGCGGGGGGTCGGATCCACCACCCAGTTGTGCTCGGTGAGCACGATCGCGTCCAGCCCGGCGCAGGCCAACGCGGCGAATCGGGCCTGGTTCGGCGTGAAGCTGTCTGGGCTGTACCCCGAGTGTACATGGAGATCGGCGGTCCAGACCCCCGGTGTCGCGATCACCTCGGGCACGGTCAGCGTGAGCGTCTGGTCGCCGTCGATGGTCAGCGCCCCGACCCCAAGGTCATCGCGGAGGCTGCGCACGGCGACGAAGCGGTAGTCGCCAGGCTCCAGCCGCAGGCGCGCCACCCCGTTCACGGCGAAGACGCTCGATAAGAGGTGGTCGCGCCCGCCCCGGTCGGCGGCGGTGGCGTCCGGCCCGGCCAGCAGATGGCGCTCCTCGCCGCGCCAGAGGGCGACGCGGGCGGAGACCGGCGTCCCCGCGGCGTCCTGCACGTGGAGGGTGAGGAGGTGCGGGGGAGGGTCGTAGGTGAACGTGCTCTGGAGGCGATAGGGCCAGCGCCCCGGGGGCGTGACCAGGACGTCGAGCGTGTGGGCTCCGGGCGCGAGGTCGAGCAGCTCCAAGGTGGCCAGATAGTCCTGCCCGCCGCCGATGTGGCCGTTTCGCCGCCGGAGCAGGGCCTGGTCGTCCCTCCAGGGCTGGCCGTCCAGCGTCCAGCTCAGGGTGGCCCCGCGCGCGTCGGCCGGCAGGTGGACCGTGACGGGCACCCAGGGCGAGACGCTCAGCGCTGCGCCGTCCGAGGGGCTCAGGATCTGCGGCTGGATCGCGGCCGCCTCGGGGACCGGCGCGAGGTGCCCGCAGGCGGAGAGCGCCCCGAGCGTGAGCAGGGTCATCGCCGATCGGCCCCCCAGGCCGGCTGGTCGTACCTTCGTCATCTCCTCGACACATAACCGCCCTGGAATCGCCATGAATCCTCGGGCCCTCCTGGCGACCTCAGAGACCGGGCAGCTCCGGGCAGCTCACCGTCCCGCTGGCGGCGTCGTACGCGTAGTGATCCGCGTAGTAGAGGCCGCTGACCGAGAGGCTGGCCATGTCCGGGGGCAGCGCGCCCTCGTTGCTCGCCTTGTACAGGTCGATGGCCGAGCGGATCGCCGCGAGATCGGTGGAGACCTTCACGCGGTCCAGCGTGGCGCGCGGGCTCGCGCCGGAGACGGGGCCCTCCGGGGCCTCGACAGGCTCAGCCGCGGGTTCCTCACCGCAGGCGATCAAGAGACACAGCAGCAGACGAAACATGCGGACACCCCGAAGAGGCGCTGAGCCTCGCACAGCGCCCTCGCCAGGACAAGACGGGCGCGGCGCCGGAGAGATACTACAGAGGAGGAGCCTCCACCATGGCCTATGTCACTGACCTCGCCGCCATCCGCGCGGCGGCGGCGCGCGTTCGGGGTCATGTGCACCTGACCCCGGTGTTCACCTGTCGCGCCCTTGACGAGCGGGCGGGGCTCAGCCTGTTCTTCAAGGCCGAGAACCTGCAGCGGGTGGGCGCGTTCAAGTTCCGTGGGGCGACCAACGCCGTGCTCTCGCTCACGGACGAGCAGGCGGCGCGCGGCGTGGCCACCCACTCCAGCGGAAACCACGCCGCCGCGCTGGCCCTGGCGGCCCGCCAACGCGGGATCCCGGCCTACATCGTGATGCCCGAGAACGCGCCTCCCAACAAGCGAACGGCCGTGGCGGGCTACGGCGGGACGATCATCCCCTGCCCGTCCACGCTGGCGGCGCGCGAGGAGACCGCGGCGCGGGTCGTCGCGGAGACCGGCGCCACCTTCGTGCACCCCTCCGAGGACCCCGCCGTCATCGCCGGCCAGGGCACGGTAGCACTGGAGCTGCTGGAGCAGGTGCCGGATCTGGACGCGATCATCGCGCCCATCGGGGGCGGCGGGCTGATCAGCGGCCTGGCGCTGGGGGCGGAGGCGAGGCTGGGGCTCCGCGTGCTCGGGGCGGAGCCCGCGGGGGCGGACGACGCCTGGCGCTCCAAACAGGCGGGTGAGCGCCTGCCGCAGCTCGACCCGCGCACCATCGCCGACGGGCTGCGCACCAGCCTGGGGCCGAACACCTGGCCCATCGTGCGCGACCGCGTCGAGGAGATCCTGCGCGTCCGTGAGGACGAGATCATCGAGGCCATGCGCCTGTGCTTCGAGCGTCTCAAGCTGGTGGTGGAGCCGAGCGGCGCCGTGCCGCTGGCGGCGGCCCTCTCCGGCGCGCTGGCCGCGCGTGGGCTGCGCCGCGTGGCGGTGGTGATCTCGGGCGGCAACGCCGATCTGGACCGCCTGCCCTGGCTCAGCGCACCCTGATCCGATAGGGCGGCGGCGGAGGTCCGATGCGCATCGCCCTGGCGACCGAGAGCCGCTTTCCGGATGGTATCGAGGACGACGCGCTGGCGCTGCCGCACCTGCGCGCGCGCGGGCTGGAGCCGGTCTATGCCTCCTGGGAAGATCCGCGCGTGGACTGGGCCAGCTTCCAGGCCGTGATCATCCGCGCCACCTGGAACTACACCCTGCGTTACGCTGACTACCTGCGCTGGCTCTCCGCCCTGCCCGTGCCGGTGTGGAACCCGCTCGAGGTCCTGCGCTGGAACACGAACAAGCGCTACCTCTTCGACCTCGCCAACTCCGGCGTCCCCGTCATCCCCAGCGTTCCGTTCTCGCCCGAGGAGGAGCTGGGCGACGCGCTCTTCGCGCTCGGCTGGGACGAGGCCGTGGTCAAGCCGGTCATCGGCGCCGGCGCGCGCAACACCTGGCGGGTGCGGCCGGAGAACGCCGCCGAGGTCAGCGACGCCCTGCGCGCGGTGGGCGAGCCGATGCTGCTTCAGCCCTTCGTGTCGGAGATCGCCGAGAAGGGCGAGTGGTCGCTGCTCTTCTTCGACGGCGCCTACAGCCACGCGCTGCTCAAGCGCGCGGCGACGGGCGATTTCCGCGTGCAGGAGGACTACGGCGGCGAGGTCATCCCCGACCAGGCCCCGGACGCGCTGATCGACGTCGGTCGTCAGGTCCTGGACGCGATCCCGCAGGATCTGCTCTACGCGCGCATCGATCTGGTCGAGACCGCCGAGGGCCCCCGCCTCGTCGAGGCGGAGCTGGTCGAGCCGGAGCTCTTCCTGCGCGCGCACCCGCTGGCGCCCGAACGTTTCGCCGCGGCGGTGGCGCGCCGGCTGGGCTGAGCCAGCGCGCGTTATGTCTGTGCGATGAGCGCCCCTCCCACCTTCGCCGAGGCCGCCCGAACCTGGTTGAAGGTCGGGCTCCTCAGCTTCGGGGGGCCGGCGGGACAGATCGCGGTGATGCACCGGCTCATCGTGGACGAGAAGGGCTGGGTGCCCGAGGATCGGTTCCTGCGGGCCCTGAACTACTGCATGCTGCTGCCCGGCCCGGAAGCGCAGCAGCTCGCGACCTACCTCGGCTGGCTGCTGCAAGGGACGCGCGGCGGGCTGGTGGCGGGCGGTCTCTTCGTCC
>CAZKWG010000598.1:0-5357 GCA_964556105.1 uncultured Enterobacterales bacterium
GGGGGCGATCGCCAGGCTCACGGCGAAGGCCGCCGCCGCAACACCCACCGTCAGACCGCGACGCCGCATTGCGTAGCCGAGCATCGGGCGGTACCAGCGCTCCGCGAAGCTCATCAGGCGGGTGTGCTTCTCCTCGGCGTTTCGAAGGAGCAGGGAGGCGAGCACCGGCATCAGGGTCAGCGAGAGCAGCAGGGATCCGACCAGCGCGAACACGACGGTGAACGCCATGGGTCGGAACATCTTGCCTTCAATGCCGGTCAGCGTGAGGATCGGCAGGTACACCAGGATGATGATGCCCACGGCGAACACGACTGGTCGGCCCACCTCGCGCACGGCGCTCAGGATCGTGTCGTCGCTGACCGCCTCCCCTCGCCTTCGCTTCTCGCCGACGACGCGGACGACGTTCTCGATCATGACGACGGAGCCATCGACGATCAGGCCGAAATCGATGGCGCCCAGGCTCATCAGGTTGCCCGACACGCCGGCCGTCAACATGCCGGTGAACGCGAACAGCATCGAGAGCGGGATGGCGGCGGCGACAATGAGGCCGCCGCGGACGTTGCCCAGCGTGAGCAGCAGCACGGCGATGACGAGAATTCCACCTTCGAGGAGGCTCTTCTCCACCGTGTGAATGGTGCGGGCGATGAGCTCGGTTCGGTCGTAGAACACCTCAATCGTCACGCCGTCGGGCAGCGTGGGCTCGATCTCCGCCATGCGCTCCTTCACGGCTTCGACCACGGTGCGCGAGTTCTCGCCGAGCAGCATCATCACGATGCCTGTGACCGCCTCGCCGCGGCCGTCGCGCGTCACCGCGCCCTGGCGCAGCATGGGCGCGTAGCGCACGTCTCCGAGCTCGTGGATGTGTACGGGCGTGCCCTCGGCCGTCGTCGCCACGACGATGTCCGAGAGATCCTCGAGCGAGCCGACGAGCGCCTCGCCTCGGATGAGCATCTGCTCGCGTCCCTTCTGGATGTAGCCGCCGCCCGCCGAGCGGTTGTTCCGCTCCAGGGCCGTAAAGACGTCGGCGAGCACCAGCCCGCGCGCCGTGAGCGCTTCAGGGCTGACCGCCACCTCATAGGTGCGGAGCTCGCCGCCGAAGCTGTTGACCTCGACGACGCCCGAGACGGCCCGCAGGCGGGGCGCAACCTGCCAGTCGAGGATGTCGCGCAGCTCCATCGCGGAATAGCCTTCCCCGCGGATCTCGAACTGGTAGATCTCGCCGAGACCGGACGACACCGGGCCCATCTCAGGCTGGCCGTAGCCCTCAGGGATCGCCTCGCGCGCCTCGACCAGGCGCTCGCCGAGCACCTGGCGCGCCCACCAGATCTCGGTTCCTTCCTCGAACACGACGGTCACGACCGAGAGCCCGAAGCGGGAGAGCGAGCGCATCTCCTCGACCTTCGGCACGCCACCCATGGCCTGCTCGACGGGCACGGTGAGGAAGCGCTCGATCTCCTCCGGGCCGAGGCCGGGCGCCTCGGTGAGGATCTGCACCTGGACGTTGGTGACGTCGGGGACGGCGTCGATCGGGAGCTGAAGCACCGAGCGAAAGCCGACCACGGCGAGCACGAACACCGCGATGAGCACAATCACCTTGTTGCGCAGCGACCAGGCCAGCAGGCGGTCGATGGCGTCGGGTCCGCCGCCATGGAGGAGGGGGTCAGTGGGCATGGCCTTCCCCCATCTCCGCCTTCGCGAGCTCGCTCTTGAGCGTGAACGCGCCCTTCACGACGATGGGCTCCCCGGCCTCCACGCCGGAGAGGACCTGGACCTCGACGGCGTTGCGCTCGCCGAGCGTGACGGGACGGGCCTCAAACGCGCCGTCCTCCTCGACGAACACGGAGGCACGCCCCTCGACGTCCTGCACGGCCTCCGCAGGGACGACGACGGTGCTCGCGGAGGCCGAGGCGGCGGCGCCGAGCTCGGCTCGACCGAACATGCCAGGTTTGAGGCGATGGTCCGGGTTCTCGACCACGAGGCGCACCTCGATGGTCCGCGAGTCCGACTCGACGACAGAGCCCACCCAGTTGATCGTCCCCGCGAACGCCTCGCCGGGCCAGGCGTCCACGCTGAAGCGCACCTGTTGTCCCTCGCTCACCCGCGAGATGTCGCGCTCGAACACGTCGAGCAGCACCCACACCTCGTCGAGGTTCCCGACATGGAACATCTGGTCTCCCGGCGAGACGGCCTCACCAATCGAGACGTCCGCCGCCAGCACCTCGCCAGCGACCGGGCTCTTGACCGGAAAGCGCGAAGGGAAGTGCTCGCCGTCGAGCTTGCCGGGGTTGACCCCCAGCACGCGGAGGCGCTCCTCCGCGGCCTCGTAGGACGCGCTGGCGCCGGCGGATTGAGCGGTTGCTTCAGCGACCTGGGCCTTCGAGGTCGTGCCGCTGCCTTGAAGCTCTAGCAGGCGGTCGAGGCGCGCGAGCGCGGCGTCGCGCTCGGCCTTCCGCGTGTGATAGGCGCCGATGGCCTCTCCCAGGGCCGGCGAGCGCACCTCAGCGAGCACCGTGCCCACGGTGACGGGATCACCGGGCTGCAGGAGGATGCGCTCCACCTGCCCCTCGGCGGAGACGCCGACACGCGCCTCTCGGCGGGGATCGAGCGCGACGCGGGCGGTGGTGCCGAAGCCCCCGGACCAGGGGCGGGCCTCGGCCGGCGCCACGACGAGCGCGGCGGCGGCGCGGGCCTCCGGCGAGAGCGTCACGCGGTCGGCGTGCTCACCCTCTTCGGCGTGTTTGCCCTCTTCGGCGTGTTTGCCCTCTTCGGCGTGCTCGCCTTCTTCGTGGGTCTCGGTCGCACAGGCGAGAAACAGCGCGAGGAGAATCATGGCGCACCTCCGAGCAGCGCGCGATCACTCTCCGCGAGCAGCGCTTCGATCCGGTTGTTGGCGGCGGCGCCGGAGACCTCGATCACCGCGATCTGGCCCTCGACCACCTGGGTCTGTAGAAAGATCACCTCCGTCAGATCCAGCTCGCCCGCGGAATAGCCCGCCTCGACGCTGCGCAGCGCGGCGCTGGCGTCCTCGTCGAGTCCGCTTGCGAGGGCGGACGTGATGGTCTCGGTGCGGGCCAGCAGGGCCTGGCTGGTCGCCTGCTCGGCGCTGGCGCGCGCGGTCGTGCTGGCGAGCTCGGCCTGCGCGGCGGCGGCCTCTCCGGCGGCGGCCCCGGTGCGCGCCTGGCCCTGGTGCCAGAGCGGGAGCGTGAGACCCAGCGTCGGCCCGGCCACACGATCGGTGCCCTCCTGCTCGAAGAAGGCGCCGAGCGACACGGCGGGCAGGGTGGCGGCGCGGGCGGCGCGCAGGTCCAGGTCGGCGGCCCGCGCGCGCGCCGTGGCGGCGGCGACATCGGCGCGCACGCCAGATCCCGTGGCCGCCGGAGCGGCGTCTCTCGGCGATCCGCTCAGATCCTCCGCGGTCACCGACCGTCCCACCATCGCGGACAACGTGGTCAATGCCGCCCGCTCGGCCTCGCTCGCGTCCAGCCACTCGCCCGCGGCCCGCGCCTGCTCCAGCCGAGCGAGCCGGAGATCCAGCTCCGAGGCTTCACCAGCGGCCAACCTCGCCTCGGTCGCCCGCAGCAGCCGCGTGGAGAGCTCGAAGTTCTCGGCGAGCAGGTTCGCCCGCCCGTGCGCCACAGCCGCCTCGACCCAGGCGCGGCGGATCTCCGCGGCGGCCGCCAGCCTGGCCCGCGCCAGCCCAAACTCGGTCGCCTCCAGTCGCGCGACTGCCGCCCGGTGCGCCGCCAGGCCCTCGCCGGTCAGCGACAGGGGCTGGCTGATCTCCGCCTCCAGGCGCTCGCCCAGAAGGCCGTAGCCCGCCGCCAGCTCGGGGTTCTCCTGGAAGAGCAGGGTCTGGCGCGCCTCGCCTCGGGCGGCGCTGTGCTCCGCCTCCGCGCGCGCCACCTCAGGGTGCGTAGACAGGCCCAGACTCACCGCCTCGTCGGGGGTGAGCGGCGCGGCCATGGCCACGCCAAACAGTAAGATGTACATCGACTCTCCGTGAAAGCAGGTCAGACGGAGCGCGGTTGCGTGGCGCTCGGACAGAGACCGGGGAGGGCGCCAGCGGCGCCCGCTTTACACGGTGGCGTTGGGAGGGGGCGTGGGGGGAGCGGCGGCCCAGCTCGTCGGGGCCAGCAGCTCAGGGAGCCGAGGGTGGTCGAGGGCGGCGCGGCGCACGGCGCGCCCGGGGATGGACCACAGCAGCCCGTCCAGGAAGCGGGGCTGCTCCGTCGTCAGGCTCAGGGACGAGGACGGCGAGTTCGTGTGACACCCGCAGGTGTGCTGCACCGGAGTGCAGCCGTTCTCCGCGTGATCGGGGACGTGCTCTCCCTCGACGGAGTGCGCGAAATGCCCATGGTGGGCCAGCTCCACCGCCTGCTCGACCAGCTCGGCCAGACCAGGGACGAGCCCGATCACGAGCAGGAGGGCGAGCAGGGTCTGGAGCACATGACGGATCACGAAGGGGGCATAGTCCAGAGGTCGCGGAGGTGCAAGAGCGCGTGTCGGAGATGCCAACACGCAATACCTGCTCCTCATGCCCTCCCTCCGCCGCCGCTTCCTCTCCGGCACCCGCGTCCTGCTCGGCCTCCAGATCCTGACCAGCGGGCTCGTGCTCGCGTCCTGGCTCAGCGTCGTGCGTGTGTCCGATGGCCTCCGCGATCTCTCCGCCTGGCGCTTGAGCGTGCTGGCCTTCGGCACGGCCGCGCGTGAGCAGTACGTACATCAGGCCCACAGCTTCGTCGAGGGCGGGCCCGGCCACCTGGACCATTACGGGCACAGCGCCGAGGAGGCACAGGCGCGCCTCGACGCCCTCCGGGAGATCCCGCTGCGCGAGGCTGCGTCGATCCGCGCGGAGCTGGATCGCGATCACGCGGCCTTCAGCACCTGGTTCGACTCGGCGGCTCGCCCCGCGCTGCTGGCCGGCGTCGATCGTCCCGCTGCGGTCGCCCTTCACGAGGAGGCGGAGGAGCGCATCGTGAAGATCGAGGCCGACACGGCGCGCCTCCTGGAGGAGGTGGAGCGCCGCCAGTCCAGCGAGCAGGCCCGCCTGGAGCGGGCGCTCCGACGCGCCGTGCTGGCGAGCGTGGCCATGGCGGGCCTGGCGGCGCTCCTTCAGCTCGGCATCGCGCGCAGGCTGGCGAGCGCCGTGCTCGACCCGCTGGCCCGCCTCGCCGAGGTCGCCACCCGCTTCGGGCAGGGCGACCGGACCGCGCGCGCGCTTGAGGGCGGCGACGACGAGCTGGACGCGCTCGCTCAGAGCTTCAACGCCATGTTTCACGCGGTCACCGAGGCCGAGGATCGCCGCGTCCGGTCCGAGAGGCTCGCCGCGCTCGGCGAGCTGAGCGCCGCCATCGCGC
>CAZKWG010000599.1:0-5342 GCA_964556105.1 uncultured Enterobacterales bacterium
GGTGAAGCTTGCGAAGGTCCTCCAGGATATCAGACCCATGGTTACCCCAGAGATACTGGTCAGCGCCAATCCCCACGTGCAGATCCGTCAGGTGCAACCAGCCGAACCCCTCCTTCTCATCGGCAGCCATGTCTTTATCGCCTCCCGTCGCATACCTGATCATCGGCCTATCATATTGCTGCTAGTGAAGTCAGGTACTGGATACCCACCGAACCGCCCGATCAAGTACCTGAATCAGGTCTGACTGGTCCAGCGCCTGCTCGCTCAGCGAGAGCAGCTCCCCGACCTGTGCGGGCTTGACCTGGCCGTCTTCGAGCTGGAGCACCCCACTGGCACCGGACGCAATCAGCGCCGCCGTGCCCGCCAGCACCACGTCAGCGTATGAGCCCGGCATCTGCACATCGCAGGAGGGCGGCGACCTGCGCATGGCTCGCGACGTCTTCGTCACGACCCGGCGCCCCATCGAGATCCGGGCGCGCACGATGCGCCCAGACCCGCAGCGCAGACCCGGCCTCGATACGCTCCGCGACCGTGCGCGCGCGCTGGCGGGCGATCCAGTCCGCTTCCTTGATCGCCGTGAGACCCGCCAGTCTGGACTGGTAGGCGCGGGCATTCAGAGGATCGGCGGGCGCAGCGCTCATGCCAGAAGTGTAGCGTATCTGCCTGACTCAGGCGACCGGGACCAGCCAGCCTCAGGCCTGAGAGCTCTATTGGCGTTCCTTTTCGCCTATCGCTCACGAATAAACAGCCTGTAACAACTGTTACTGGTAGATGTGGTTTTCTGGTCACCACCAATCGCCAATCACTTCTTGCGTCGTGTCTCGCCATCTTGTAGGACGTCTCCGAGTAACAGGGGAGCAACCGTGCGCGTCACCCGCAGAGGGCAGGTCGGCATCGAACCCGTGCGCCACGTCGCGCTCGAGGTCGTCGGCGAGGGTGTGCAGATCCGCCGATCCGCGGCACCCACACGCGGGGAGCGCATCGTCGCCCGCCTGCGCGGCACGGCGACGACGCAGTGGTCGACAGACGAGCTGATGGCGCTCACACGGGGAGAGTGAGTGGTGACCTTCCTGGTGGACAGCGGCGAGCGTATCGACCTGGCGACGCGATGTTCGACGACACGCCCAACACGCTCTCCAGCACCGGGTATCTCCCCGAGGTCGCCGACAACAAGGGGAAAGCGTGAGCCGTGTTCCGCGCCTACGACCCGACGCCCCCGCTGACGATGACGAACCTCACGACGGGCTCGGCCTTCTTCTATCTCATCGATCAGTGAGCGTGGAGCTTCACGCCCGCTCGGATCCACGCCTGGCGCCCGTGCCGCCGCGGGCGCCGATGGCGCCTCGGTCGACGCTACCCCCTGGTATAGTGATCGCGGCCCTTCGATGCGGAGTGAACCCATGCGCAGAACCAGCTCGCTCCTCTTCGTCCTCCCCGTCCTCCCCGTCCTCCCCGTCCTCCCCGGCTGCGGCGAGACTGACATCTACCTCCCGAAGGACGAAGACTGCGGCGGCGCGTCATGCAGCGAGGGCGAAGGCGAGGGTGAAGGCGAGGTCCCGGCGGAGTGCGGGACCGCGAGCTGGTCCTGGGGCGAGGAGGTCACGGCGGAGGTGGCGAGCGCCTCCTTCATCGGCGAGGACTTCGGAGACTGGGCCGGCGGCTGCCTGCTCGCCCCCGGCGACCGCGACGGCGATGGGCTCGGCGATCTGCTGATCGGCGCGCCCAACCACGAGGCGGCCGTAGGGACCTCGGGCGCGATCTACCTCGTCCAGGGTCGCAGCTCGGGCTGGCCGCTCGGCGCGTCGCTGGCCGACTACCCATCGGTGCAGGCCCACGACGGCTATCAGCTCTGCGCGATGGCGGCGCTCGGCGACGTCAACGGCGACGGGCTAGCGGACGTCAGCCTGAGCACGGGCTACACGAACCCCGCGCCGCCCGACGGGCTGTTTCTGCTGCTGGGCAGCGAGACCTCCTGGACCGGCGCGATCTCCACCGAGGAGGTGGACGCTCAGCTCTACAATGCGTCCTTCGACGGGTCCACCGGGCTCGGCGGCCGATACGCCATCGGCGACATGGACGGGGATGGCCTCGACGACTGGCTGGTCGCGGGCCCGGTCCTCTACCACGGCGAGATCCACCTGATCTCGGGCGCGGAGGCCACGGGAGAGCTCTGGGTGCCGACGGACAGCGCGATGTGGATCCGCGGCCGAGAAGAGACCTCCGACGAACGCTTCCAGATCTACCCCGTCGCGCCCGGCGATCTCAACGGCGACGGGATCGACGACCTCTTCGTCCGGGAGTATCCGGGCGACAACTATTACCTGATCGCCGGCAGCGCCGACGGCCTCCCGCACGGTGCGCTCGTCGCGGACGTGGCCTCCACCACGCTGCGGCCGGACTCGTCGAGCACCCTGCGTGGCGACGGGTTCCTGGACGACGTCAACGGCGACGGGATCCGGGATATCGGCATCGAATATTCGAGCTCGACGGAGAGCGGCGGGGAGTCCGGTGCCTACCTGTACTTCGGTGACGCGAGCTTCACCGACGAGCTGAGCTTCGACGACGCGGACGTCCACCTCTGCTGCGGGATGCAGGAGCCAGGCCCCCTCGGCGACATCAACGGCGACGGGCTCGCGGACATCGGGATCCTCACCCGGATCGACGAGACCTCGAGCACCGATGCCCTCCACGTCTATTTTGGACGAGAGGACTGGGAGGCGAGCCTGAGCGGCGAGGACGCCGACGTGGTGATCCTGCCGGGCGAGACGCTGTCCGTGCAGTGGCTGCCCACCGTGCACGAGCGCGGCGACGTCAACGGCGACGGCATCGACGACTTCGTGCTGCGCCAGCCGTACTCGGACTACGACGGCGTCGCGGACGCGGGCGTCTTCGACCTCTTCCTCGGGCGGGAGGACTGGCCGGACGAGCTCAGCATCGACGAGGCCGACGCCCGCTTCAAGGGCGGGACGGACGCGACCGGGATGGGCGGGAGCGTGGTCCTCGGCGATCTGAACGGCGACGGCTGCGACGACATCATCGCCTCCTCCAGCCGCTCGGAGGAGACGGCCGGGCTGGAGGACCGCGGACAGACCCAGATCTTCTTCGGCCAGTCGCGCGACTGAGCGACGGGCTCGGAGGCTGGCGAGGGCCTGCTCCACGCCCCATCCCCGCGTCCTGTGCTATACTCTCACCCAGGGAGGGGATCGCGCCATGCACGCCTGTTCGAGCTGTGGCTGTTACTGCCGTCCGACCGAGCTGAGCTGCCCCCACTGCGGGCACGGGTTCATGGACGGCGTCTCCGGGCGCGCCGCCGCGGCCCTGCTGCTGGGCCTGAGCCTGGGCATGAACGGCTGCGTGGGCGGCGCGAAGTATGGCACGCCGGACAGCGGCGCGCAGGCCGAGTACGGCGTGATCGACACGTCCTCCATCGACGAGGACGGCGACGGCTGGAGCGTCGAGGACGGCGACTGCGACGACGCGAACGAGGCGATCAACCCCGGCGCCACCGAGACACCCGACGACGGGGTGGACTCGAACTGCGACGAAAACGATAATACCTAGTTTTCGTCCGCGCCGGCCATGAGCGCGCGCCGCGCCTTCACCCGGGCCAGAGGAGCGTGCGCCCGACGCAGGACGCCGTGTCCAGCGCATGCAGCCCCTCGTAGGTGGCGGCCCAGAGGGTGCCGTCCGGGGCCATGCTCAGATCGCTGATCCGCGGGTACGCTGGGTCGTGAATGGGCAGACTCCATGTGCCGCAGGGGTCGGGCTCCCGCCACCCGGTAGGCCGCGCCCTCACGGTGTGGCCGTTGGCGACCCAGGCCACCCGGTCTCCCCGCGCGATCGCCGCCCCCGGGCTGCAATCCGGGCAGAGCCAGGGCCGCCCGATGAGGGTGTGCTTCAGCCCGAGGGCGTCGATACGGTAGCTGCCGTCGTTGGACGACACGAGCAGACTGGATCCGTCCAGATCGAGCCCCGGGGTGTAGTGAGGTGCGAGGCGTGTTCGGGTGGCCAGCGGCTGACGAACGCGCAGGAGCACGACGAGCAGCCCCCGCCCCGTCCCCAGGTAGAGCACGTCCCTCAGCCGCTCGGCCGCGAAGATGTCCGGCGTCCGCTCCGTCATGAGCGGAAGCTGGCTCACCGCGCCATCTGCGGGATCGAGCCGAAGCAACCCCTCCGTAGTGCCGAGCAGCACCGTCGCGTCGTCATCGAAGACCAGCGCCCGCACGCTGGGCACCGCGACGCCGCCAGGGCGCTGGGCCAGGGGAAAGCTCAGGTCCCAGGAGCTCCACGACCTGTTGGGCTCCTGTCTCCAGACGCGACCCTCTCCTCCCACCCAGATCAGGCCGTCCGGGCTCACCCGCAACGCAAAGAGCGCGCCGAAGCTGGCCTCTTCGACCAGCGCCTCGCCCTGGACCCGCACGACCTGACCGCTCCCGGAGACTCCCCAGACCTCTTCACCGCGGAAGTCTACCCGCGGCAGGCTGGTCCGGACGGGCCAGGCTCCCGCTCGGACATCCTCTGGACCTTGCGCCGTCGGCGGTCGATGCACGGCCTCCTGCTCTGGGGCGGACGGTGTGTACAGCGCCCCCGCGCAGATCGCGGCGAGGAGGGCCAACGCGAGGGCGACTCGCCCGAGCAGACGGCGACGAGGCCGACGCGCCGCCGCAGAAAGCGACATTAGCATCTATTGTGCGAGAGGCTCATCGACCCAGGCCTCCTCGTGCAGCTCGAAGCGGCCGAAGTCATAGGGCAGACCGGCGGGGCGCTCGACCGAGACGAGGCGCTCGCGCAGGCCCTGCTTCTTCAGCTTGTCGGCACGGTAATAGCAGAACGGGTTGTTGCCGCGTCGCCCCAGCGTGCAGTGGGCGGTGAAATTGCATCCCGCCTTGCAGATATCGGCGTAGTAGCAGCTCTTGCAGTGGCCCCACAGCTCCTCGGTGCCCAGGTCGCGGACGAAGCCGACCTCCGGCGCGTCGGCCCAGATCTGCTCCAGCGAGAGGTCGCGCACGTTGCCGCCCACATAGGGCGCGGTGGGCAGGGAGGGGCAGCCCTTGACGGCGCCGTCGCTCTCGATGCCCAGCACGTAGCGGCCGGCGTTGCAGCCCGCCCACCACGCCTCGCGCCCGCCGGGCCGGCTGCGCAGGAGCTGCTCGTGCGGCCCGAAGTAGCCGACGTTGTTCGCCGCGACGATGTGAAAGGCGCGGTTGGGGGGCACCCTGTTCGCCCGCGCGTCGCGGATCGCCTGCGTCTGGAGGGCGGCCAGCGTGTCGATCACCTCCAGCACCATCCAGGGCTGGAGGATCCACTCCGGGTGGTCGGCCGCCCGCCCCATCGCCACCGCG
>CAZKWG010000600.1:0-5339 GCA_964556105.1 uncultured Enterobacterales bacterium
GCTGGAAGTACGTGAACTGCGAGATCTCGAGCCCGTCGATCCACACCTGCCAGCCGAGGCCCCACGCGCCGAGCGTGGGCGACTCCCAGTCGTCCTCGACGAAGCGCAGGTCGTGCTTCTTCAGGTCGAAGCCCAGCGCCTCGAGCGAGCCGATGTAGACCTGCTGGATGTCCGGCGGGCTGGGCTTCATCAGCACCTGGAACTGGTAGTAGTGGCCGAGCCGGTTCGGGTTCTCGCCGTAGCGGGCGTCGGTCGGCCGCCGGCAGGGCTGGACATAGGCGCAGCTCCAGCGATCGGGACCCAGCGAGCGCAGCACGGTGGCGGGGTGGAAGGTGCCCGCGCCCATCTCCTGGTCGAAGGGCTGCAGGATCGCGCAGCCCTGCGCGCCCCAGTAGCGCTGCAGCGTGAGGATGATGTCCTGAAAGTGCATGAGTGCCCCGACGTCGAGAGAGAAGCCGCCGCCTCATAACGCCCCGCCGATTAGTGGGCCCACCCAGGAGCCGACCCCATGCCTACGCCCCTCCGCGTCCGCGTCCGCTACCCCGAGAGCGAGGGCGCGCTCAGCCTGTACACCAGCGAGGACTGGTCTCGCGAGCTGCGGCCCGACGAGGAGCGCGCGGACGAGGCCATCTTCTATCTGGAGACCGCCGCGCCCATCCTCGAGTTCAAGGCCGCGCTGCGACGGGGAGGACGGAGCCTCCCGCAGCAGGGCAACAACGAGCTGGCCTACCCCTGGCGGCAGCTCTCCCGCACGATCTACCCCCACTTCTTCGAGGACGCCTTCACCGGGCGCCTGACCCGGCCGCGCGTGATCCAGGACGAGCGCGGCGACTGTCGGTACCGGATGTACCTGCCGGCCGGCTACGACGAGAACCCGCTGCGCCGCTACCCCGTGCTGTACATGCAGGACGGGGCCAACCTGTTCGCGCCGGACGAGGCCTTCGGCGGACGGGAGTGGGGCGTGGACGAGGTGATGGACACCCTGAACAGCCTGTCGGTGATCCGACCCGTCATCGTGGTCGGGGTCGCCGCGCGCCGCACGCGGACCGCCGACTACGGCGGCGAGGGCTACCCCGCCTACCTGCGCCTGCTGGCCGACGTCCTGCGCCCCGCGGTGGAGGCCGAGCTGCGCTGCCTCGTCGGGCCCGAGCAGACCGGCGTCATGGGCAGCTCGCTGGGCGGCCTGTTCAGCCTGCTCGCCACCTGGGACCGCCCGGAGGTCTTCGGCCTCTGCGGCGCCATCTCGCCCACCCTGGCCCTGCGGCCGGAGCTCTTCGACCGCGTCGCCAGCGAGCCGCGCCGCCCCGTGCGGATCTACCTGGACAGCGGCTCTCCCCTGGACAATTTTCAGACGACCCGCCGCATGCGCGACCTGCTCCTGCTGCGCGGCTACGCCCAGGGCTCGGACCTGCTCGCCCTGACCTTCCCCGGCGCCCTGCACAACGAGTCCGCCTGGGGCAGCCGCCTCTGCGTGCCGTTTCAGTTCCTGTTCGGGGTCTGACCTTATCCATTATCCTTTTTTCCGACCCCTCGCGGCCTCCCGCTCAGCCCGCGACCTCCGCCAGCAGCGCCTCCCAGCGGGCCAGGATGCTCTCCCGATCGAAGCGCGCCGCCGCCTGCCGACCGCGCTCGCCGAGCGCCAGCGCCAGCGCAGGATCCGCCTCCAAGGTGCGTATCTCCGCCGCCATCGCGCCCACGTCGCCCGGCCCCACGCGGCGCGCGCCCTCCCCCGCCCAGTCGCCCAGGCCGCCCGTCTCCATCGCGATGACCGGCGTGCCCTGCGCGAGCGCCTCCAGCCCCACCAGGCCGAAGGGCTCCTGCCAGCGCGCCGGGAAGAGCAGGGCCCGCGCCCGCCGCAGCTCGCCCCGCAGCGCCTCGCGGTCGAGCCAGCCCAGCTGCTGCGCACCCTCCAGGCTGTCCGCCAGCCGACCTGCCCCGGCGACCCGCAGCGGCGACGCCACCCCGCTCTGCCGCCAGGCCTGCCAGCCCAGATCCGCGCCCTTGTGCGCGACCAGCCGCCCGGCCAGCAGGAAGCCCTCGCCGGGATCCTCGCGCGCCGGCCCGAGCTCGACCCAGGGGGGGAGCACGCGCGCCCCGCGCAGACCGGCCTGCGCGAGCTCATCGGCCATGTACTGGGACAGGACCGTGATCCGCGCCCCGCGCGTCGCCTCTCGCCGGGCGGCGGTGACGGCGATCATCCGCGCTCGGTAGTCCGCCTCGGGCAGGCAGGCGGCGCAGGCCTCGACGGACATCGGCCGCCCGCAGCGCGCCCCGTCGGGGAGGGTCCGGCCGGGACCGGGGCAGAACAGGCGATGATCCTGCACCGTCACGATGGCCTTGCCCGTGTCCACCGCCGCGGCGATGGCGAGCGGGTTCATCAGGTTCTGCGCCAGCACGACCTGCGCCCAGTCCAGAAGCGGCGCGAGCCCTGCCAGATCGCCCGCTGCCGCCTCCGCCTCGCAAAGCGCCCGCACCCGCACGCTGGCGACGCCCTCCGGCCAGCAGGCGTGACGCTCCGGCGCGCCCGCTCCTGTCGCCACCCGCACCTCGTGGCGCTCGGCCAGGGCGACGAGCAGGTCGAGCCAGCAGGCGAGCGCCCCGCCGCGGGCGTCGAGACGGTCGATCAGGAGGAGGAGGCGCACCGGGGAATTCTAAGTCGATCAGGCGGGTTCGGCCTCAGCGCAGGTGCCTCGCCAGCCGGCGGAAGACGCGGAAGAGCACGCCGTGCTCGGCTTCGGGGGCGGCCGGCGTGGGCTTTGGGGCGGCGCGCGGCGTGGGCGCGGGCGCGACGGCGGGGGAGCTGCGGGCCTTCCAGGCGGCGTGCAGGCGCGCGCCCTCGGGGAAGATCACGCTCTGCTCCTTCTCGCCGTGGACGTCGAGCTGGTCCAGCATGGTGAGCAGGTCGCCCTCCAGCTCGCCCGCCTCGGGGCTCGCGTTGCGCAGCGCGTCGGAGATCGTCGCCAGCTCGTCGAGTTCGAACTGCATCTCGTTCAGCGGGGTCTCGAAGTCGGCGTCGCCGGGGTCGCGGCCCTCGGCCAGCGCGCGCAGCGCGGGGAAGAGCACCTCCTCCTCGATCTTCAGGTGATCCTGGATCCCCTCGGTGAAGTGGCGCCAGGGGGCGGCCAGCCGCGGCGAGACCTCCCAGTGTTTGAACGCCGCGTCCAGGCGGGTGATGGTCGCGCGCAGGTCCTTGTGCCAGGCGATGGCGCGGTCGAGGCTGTGGACGAAGGTGGTCGTGGGATCCTGCGGTTGGGCGGACATCGGGGCTCCAGCGGGGAGAGGTGCGCAGGAAAAAGCAAAAAGTGTGCCGCCTCGAGCGCGGCGTTCACGCGGCCCTCTCGCGCGAGGATGTGTGTCAAATGACACAGCTCCCGCGCGCCCGCTGGGCCTTGTCGCACCGCGAACGCCGCTGAGCTACACGGGCCCGCATGTCCCGCCCCGCCTCCCCCGCCGACTCCCCCTACGCGCCGCTGCGCCACCCGGTCTACCGCGCCTTCCTCGCCGGCCGGGTGCAGGCGGCGCTGGGCTCGCAGGCCCTGTCGGTGGCGGTGGGTTGGCAGATGTACGCGCTGACCGGGAACCCGCTGGACCTCGGGCTGATCGGGCTGGTGCAGTTCCTGCCGCCGCTCTTCCTCTTCCCGGCGGTGGGCGTCGTGGTGGACCGGGTCAACCGCAGCCGCGCGTTGACGGCCTGCTACGCCGGGCTGCTGCTGGGGGCGGGGCTGCTGGTCGCGCTGACGGCCTCGGGCGCGCTGAGCACCTGGCGCATCTACGGGGCGCTCTTCGTGCTCGCCCTGGCGCGCACCTTCAGCGGGCCCTCGGCCACAGCGCTGCTGCCGCAGATCGTCCCGACCGACGAGTACCCGCGGGCGACGAGCTGGTCGAGCTCGGCGTTCACCGCCGCCTTCATGACGGGACCCGCGCTGGGCGGCGGCCTCTACGCGCTGGCCGACGGGCGAGGGGTGAACGGCGCGCTGGTGGTCTACGGCGTTGCCGCTGCCTTTTTCTTTGGCGCGCTGATCAGCACCCTCTGGCTGCCCCCGCGGCGGGCCGAGCACCGCGGGGACCCGCCGGGGCTGCGCGAGGCCCTGGACGGCCTGCGCTTCATCGCCGCGCGACCGGTGCTGTTGGGGGCGATCACCCTCGATCTCTTCGCCGTGCTCTTCGGCGGCGCGGTCGCCCTGCTGCCCATCTTCGCCCGCGACGTGCTCCACGTCGGGCCGGAGGGCATGGGCGTCCTGCGGGCGGCTCCCGCGGTGGGGGCCCTGCTCACCGCGCTCTGGCTGGCGCACTTCCCGGTGCGGCGCCACACCGGGCGCGTGCTCTACATGGCCGTGGCGGTCTTCGGGCTGGCGACCATCGGCTTCGCCCTCTCGACCAATTTCTGGCTCTCGCTGGTACTTCTGGCGATCACCGGCGTCGCCGACGAGGTGAGCGTCTTCATCCGCATCCAGGTCGTCCAGCTCGCGACGCCCGACCGGCTGCGCGGCCGGGTGAGCGCGGCGGAGTACGTCTTCATCGGCGCCTCGAACCAGCTCGGCGAGCTGGAGAGCGGGCTGACGGCGGCGTGGTGGGGCGCGGTGCCCGCGGTGGCCTTCGGGGGCGCGGCCTCGATCGCGGTGGTGGTGATCTCGGCGATCCTCTCGCCCGCCCTTCGGCGGGTGGACCGGGTGGAGGACCTGCGCTCGGAGGCGGAGGCGCTCGACAAGGAGGGGCGTTCCGCGTGATAACGGTTGCATCGGAGGCTCCCCCATGCGTCGCCTGAAGCTGGTCGTTGCGTTCATGTCGCTCTCGCTGCTCGCCTGCTCGGGCGACTTCTTCAAGTCGTGTACGTCCAAGGTGGTCGGCACCACGGTGGAGACGACGAAGGAGGTCACGACCGGCGTCGCGGAGGGCATCGAGGAGGGCCGCAAGTCCGGCACCTCCATCGACGGCGCGCTCCTGGTCAGCTCGATGGAGGAGGTCGCCGCGCACGGCGGGCTGAGCGTCGCCGCCATCGAGGTCGTGGACGCCACGAGCTGCCGGGTCGTCCTCGCGGTGGAGAACAAGGGCGAGACGCCGCTGCGGGTGATGAACCTGGAGGTCTCGGCCCTGGACAAGGGCGGCTTCGTCCAGCGCCCCACGTCCAGCACCAGCGGCGAGATCACCGTCCCGCCGCGGGCCAAGGAGCGGGTCATGGTGGACCTGGCCATCCCGGCGGATCAGGTCGGCGCGGTGCGGGCGTGGAACACGGACCTGGCGTTGCCGGTGGTGACGGGGGGGTAGGCGGGGGATTTAAGACTTACAGGTCTGCTTGGATCTCCGTGAGATAGTTCCCACTTCCACCACCAGCTCAGGAT
>CAZKWG010000601.1:0-5271 GCA_964556105.1 uncultured Enterobacterales bacterium
ACTATCTGCTCACGCCGCAGGTACCTGCGTTCCTGCCAGCCAGACATCCCAACGCCCCGCCACCAGCCACCCTCCCCCCTCGTGGGGGAGGTGCCGCGAAGCGGCGGTGGGGGGGTCCCTGCGTTCCTGCCAGCCAGACATCCCAACGCCCCGCCACCAGCCCCCCTCCCCCCTCGTGGGGGAGGTGCCGCGAAGCGGCGGTGGGGGAGTCCCTGCATTCCCGCCGCCCAGACATCCCGCCGCCCCACCACAACCCCCCTCCCCCCTCGTGGGGGAGGTGCCGCGAAGCGGCGGTGGGGGGGTCCCTGCATTCCTGCCGCCCAGCCTCACCCCACCGCGCTCAGCGCCGCGATCACAGCGTCCACGTGCCCCTTGACCTTCACCGGGCTCCACACCGCGCGGACGATCCCGGCGCCGTCAACCAGGAAGGTCGAGCGGATCGTCCCCTCGACGTCCTTGCCGTACATCTTCTTGTGCCCCCACACCCCGGCCGCCTTGTGCAGGCTCAGCTCGGTGTCGGCCAGCAGCGGGAAGGGGAGCGAGAACTTCGCCTTGAAGTTGTCGTGCGAGCGGACGCCGTCCTTGCTCACGCCGATCACGGTCACGCCGGCCGCCGAGATACGGGCGAAGTTGTCCCGGAAATCGCAGCTCTCCGTCGTGCAGCCCGGCGTGTTGTCCTTCGGGTAGAAGTACAGCACGTAGGGACGCCCCGCCAGATCGGCGGACGAGAGGGTGCCGCCGCCATCGGTGGGCAACGAGAACGTGGGGGCCTTCTGACCGACCTCGAGCATGGGGAACTCCTGGGAGAAGCGACCGCTCTAACGCGAGAAAGCCACCTGGTCCTCAACCATCACGCGCACCCTGCACAGGTATTCGGTATACCCGTATCTCCTCGAAGGTGCGGAACCCGTGGCGCTCGTACAGCCGCAGGGCCCGCTGGTTCTTCGCCGCCACGGTCAACGTGATCCGCGCCGGCGCCAGCTCCAAGGCGGCCCGAAGCGCGCGGCCGATCAGCGGCTCGCCCAGGCCCTGCCCACGAAAGTCCGGATGGCGGCCCAGGCTGGCGATGTCTACGCCGTCCTCCTCGACCGTGACCCGCGCGTAACCGGCGACGCGCGCGCCCGCGCAGAGCAGCCAGGCCGGCGGGGTGGCGCGCGCCATGCTCGCCAGAAACTCGGCCTGCTCCGGCACCATGGCGCCCGGGATCTCCGAGAAGGCGCGAAGGACGGCCTCATGGAGGTCCGGGCCCCGCGCCAGGCTGAACGGCTCCCAGTGGAGCCCGTCGGGCAAGGTGGGCTCCGTGACCGCCTCCGGTGGGCGCTCCATCCGGTGCAGCGTGTAGGCGAGCGCGTAGCCCCGCGCCTCGATCACCGGCTGCCAACCGACCCTGTCCGGCGTCAGCGCGACCTCCAGCCCGTCCCGGGGGCCCTCCTTGGCGATGGTCTCGGCGAGCGCCAGCAGCCCGTCGATCTGCGCCCAGGACAGCGCGGCCGGATCGCCGCTCACGGGGAAAAGATCGGCGATGTTGTCCGCGGAAGCGCAAGTGTCGATGACCGCGCCCGCCAGCAGCGGCCCGCCCTCCCCCAGCACCAGCCAGCGCGCGCCCTCGTCGCGACAGAGGCGGGTCAACACCCGCTCGGCGAAGCGCTCATCGACGCCGCTCACGCGCGGGAGCGAGCGGCACAGCTCCAAGGAGGGCGCGCGGAGGGCGTACATCCCGCCCGAGCTATTGCGCCTCGAGGAGCTGGGCCAGCAGGGCGTTGCACTGCGTCGCGTCCTCTCCCTTCAGGTTCGGGCAGGCGCGGCGGAGCAGGGCGCGCGCCTCGTCGGGGCGCTCGGCGTTGGAGAGCTCGCCCGCCAGCCAGGCGAGATCGGACGCCTCGGCGTCGGGGTCGGCGGCCTTCTGCACGGCCTGATCCCAGCGCCCGGCCTCGGCCAGCGTGGAGAGCTGCAGGCTGAGCACCTTCTGCTTCGCGCGCTTCTCGGCGGGCGCCAGCAGGTCGAGCACGCCGAGCGCCGCGTCCGCGTTCCCGGCCTTGGACAACATCAGCGCGTGGTTGAAGCCGGTGGCGAAGAGGCTCGCGTCCAGCTTCGTCGTGCCGCCCGCGATGGTCCTCAGCTTCGCCTCCGCGGCGACCAGATCCTCGCTGTCTACGGCGCAGCGGTAGCCGAGGCGGTCGAAGCGCTGGCGAAGATCGGCGCCCATCGTGTTGTACTCGCCGAGCGGGGTCGCGAAGACCTCGGCCAGGCAGTCGGCGGGCCGGCTCGCGTTGGCCAGGGCCGAGGCGAGGTTGAAGCGCGCCGTGGCCGGGCCCTGGGAGCGGATGGCCGCCAGCACCACCGGGCTCGCCGTCGGCAGCGACTTGTAGGCCATCTGCCCCGCCACCTCGCGGAGCAGCGGGTCGCGCTCGCCGCGCACGATGGCGGCGGAGAGCAGGTCCCAGGCCTGTTTGTGTTTGCCCTCGGCCGTGAGCAGCCAGGCCTCCGAGGCGTCCAGGGCCGCGCCCGTGGGGGCGATCTTCCGCGCCTGCACCAGCACGGCGCGCGCGCGGGTCAGGTCCTTGTCCTCCACCAGGATGCGCACCAGCAGCGAGGCGCCCTCGACCACCATGTGCTGCAGCTTCTCCTCGTCGCTCTTGCGCAGGATGCCGGACATCATGCCGGTCGTGTGGACCTCTACCCAGCTGTCGCCCTGGAAGGCCTGCTCGAGATCGGCGCGCGCGCCCTTCATGTCTCCCAGCGAGGCGCGGGCCTGTCCACGCAGGATGCGCGCGTCCAGGCGATCCGGGCTGCGCGCCAGCACGCCGTCCAGGGTCTTGACCGCGCTCGCGGCGTCCCCAGAATTGTACTGGTTCGCCGCGCGCACCACCTGACTGACCGTGTCTACGCCCAGCGCCCCCATGAGCTGCGAGGCCTCGGCCGTGCGCCCGCTGGCCTGGGCCAGCAGCCCCTCGACCATCGTGACGAGATCCTCGCGGGAGGAGCCGCGACAGCTCCCCAGGAGCTGCTGGGCGCCGGTCACGTCCTTCTGCTCCAGCCGAAGCTGCGCCTCCAGGCAGGCGATCTCGGGGCCCGGGATGTGCAGCTCGGCGGCGTCGAGCGCGGACCCGGCGGCCTTGTACTCGCCGGTGCGCATCAGCACCGACTGCAGCGCCATCTGCGCGTCCAGCGACTCCGGGTCCAGTGCGATGGCCTTGTTCGCAGCGCTCTTCGCCAGCCAGGACTTCGGCGCGGCGAAGGCGGCCTCGGACAGCGTGGTCCAGGCCCCGGGCTTGTCGGGGTAGAGGCCGGTCACCTCGGTGAGCAGGCCCTTCGCCTCCTGGCTCTTGTTCTGAAAGAGCAGGGCGTAGCCCAGACCCTGCATGGCCATGCCGCACTTCGGCTCGGCCTGAAGCAGCGCGCGGAAGTGACCCTCGGCGCCCTTCGGATCGCGCGCGCGCAGCGCCTCGTAGCCCTTGTCGTACAGGTCGATGGCCGCGCTGCTGCTGGGCTCCCAACCCGCCGCCGCGGCGGGCAGCGAGAGGGCGAGGAGGAGGCTGGCCAGCGTGGCTCGGAGGAGGATCGCGGTGCGCATGCGCGGAGGGTCCTGGTACGAGGGGGGGGCGACGCGGAGCGCCGATGGAGAATCCTTCACACCATTGACCTCACCTGCCACCCGCGGGTTCGCGGGAAAACGGTCAGGCGGGCTCAGCCCGCGAGGTCCTGCGTGAGCACGACCTTGCCGCCTACCGCTCGACCCTCGAGCAGGGCGTGCGCTTCCCCGATGGCCGACATGGGCAGGACGGCGCCGAGGACCGGGCGGACGCGACCGGCGAGCACCTGCTCCCAGGCGGCGACCATCTCGCCCATCGAGCCCATGGTGCTGCCCAGTAACGAGATCTGCTTGAAGAAGAGCGCGCGAAGATCAAGCTCCACTTGATGCCCGCTGGTCGCGCCGCAGGTGACCAGGGCGCCGCCCCAGCGCAGCGCGCGCACGCTCTGCTCCCAGGTTTGGGCCCCGGTGTGCTCGACGACGATGTCCACCCCCTCCTTGCCGGTCCAGGCGCGGACGGCCTCGCCCGCCTCCTCGTAGCCCCAGGCATGCTCCGCCCCCAGCGCCCGGCAGAGCGCGCGCTTCTCCTCGCTCGACGCCGTGGCGACGACGCGCGCGCCGTGCAGGGCGGCGATCTGGATGGCCAGGCTGCCCACCCCGCTGGCGCCACCTTGGACCAGCACACGATCTCCCGCCTGGATCCTTGCTCTCCCGACGAGCATGTGCCAGGCGGTGAGCAGGGCGAGGGGGAGGGCCGCCGCCTGTTCGCCGGGGAGCGGGCAGGGCAGGAGGTGGCTCTGCGGCACACAGACCTGCTCGCAGCAGCCGCCGTCCGTGCGCTCGCCGCGGATCAGGTAGCGGCGGCAGAGGCTGTGCTGGCCGGAGAGGCAGCGGGCGCAGACGCCGCAGCCGAAGCCAGGGTGCAGGGCCACCCGCTCGCCGGTGTCCTCGCGGACGCCGACCACGTCGCTGCCCGGGATGAGCGGCAGGGGAAACCGGTGACCGGGCACGCCGCGGCGCACCCAGACGTCCAGGTGGTTCAGCCCGACGTGGGTGACGTGGACGCGCACCTCGCCGGGCGCGAGGGTCGGGGCGGGGACCTCCACGCGCTCCAGCGCCGAGGGCCCGCCGTGCGCGGAGATGCGGATGGCGTGCATCGCGTTCTTATAGCCCGCGCGCGGATCGGTCGGAACAGGCGCGCCGCCAGGCGACCCGTGTTAGGGACCGCCCATGAAGACGCTCTTCCTCCGGCTCTTTCTCTCACTCTCTCTGGGCGGCCTGGCCGCGGGCTGCGCGGACGACAAGGGGGAGACCGGCGACTTGGACGCCGACCAGGACGGCTTCCTCTCCGCCCAGGACTGCGATGACCAGGACGCGGCCGTCTACCCCGCCGCCGACGAGCGCTGCGACGCGGTGGACAACGACTGCGACGGCGAGGTGGACGAGTACGCGGTGGACCAGCTCGACTGGTATCTGGACGATGACGGCGACAGCTACGGGGTGCCCACCGCCATCGTGACGAGCTGCACCCAGCCCGAAGGCTACGCCGCCGCCGCCTGGGACTGCGACGACGCGGACGCGGCGGTCCTCCCCGGGGGCGCCGAGGTCTGCGACGGCGTGGACAACGACTGCGACGGGCTCACCGACGACGCGGACGCCTCGCTGGCGACGGGCTCGGCCACGGTCTGGCGGCGCGACGCGGACGGCGACGGCTACGGCGACGCGGACGACGAGGGCCG
>CAZKWG010000602.1:0-5260 GCA_964556105.1 uncultured Enterobacterales bacterium
GTGGTCCTGGTGGTGACGGACGGCGGTGACGCGCTGCCCACGCTCACGAGCAACGACATCGCCGCCGCCGACGGCGGCGACGGCGGCGACGGCGGCGACGGCGGCAAGGGCGGCGACGGCGGCGCGGGCGGCCTGGGCGGCGAGGCGGATCGCACCTACGGCTGGTGCGGCAACGACGGCGGCGTCGGCGGCGACGGCGGCCTGGGCGGCGGCGGCGGCGGCGCGGGCGGCGGCGCGGGCGGCGTGAGCTACGCCATCCTCGCCATCGGCACGACCCCGGCCTCGGATTATGCAAGCAGCACCAACACCCTGGACCACGGCTCCGCGGGACGCGGCGGTCGCGCCGGGCGAGGCGCGGCCTTCGACAACGACGGAACCGATGGCATCGACGGCGGAGAGGGCGCCCAGAGCTGGTGAGGACACCCTGACGGTCGGCCCGGATCGGGCCGGCCAGCGTCTGGACCGTCTGGTCGCCGCCATCCCCAGCGTCGGCTCGCGCCAGCGCGCGCGAGAGGCGCTGGAGACCGGGAAGATCCTGGTCGACGGGCAGGAGGTCGGCGCCCAGGACGGCGCGAGACCCCTGCCGGCGGGCGCGATCCTCGAGGTCCACTGGAGCCGCCCCGGCTCCAGCGCGCGCAAGGTGCGCGGACGCGAGGCGCTGGAGCGCGCCGGCGTGCGCGTGCTCTACCAGGATGAGGGGGTCATCGCGGTGGACAAGCCGGCGGGCCTGCTCACGGACGCCGCCAGCGAGGAGCAGCGCCGGGACGAGGACACGCTGAAGAAGCGGGTGCGCGGCTTCCTGGGCGGCGACGAGGCGCACGTCGTCCATCGGCTGGACCGCGACACCACCGGCGTCGTGCTCTTCGCCCGCACCCTGGCCGCGGCGCAGCGCCTGGACCAGCAGATCCATCGGCAGACGCCGGAGCGGGTCTACCTGGCGCTGGTCACGGGCTCGATCAGCCAGGTCTCGGGGCGCTTCGCCGACTGGATGTTCTGGGATCGCGCGCAGCGCATCCAGCGCTCGGCCCGCCCCGGCGCCCCCGACGCGGTCCTCGCCGAGGCCGACTGGCGCGTGGTCGAGCGGCTCGGCCTCGCCACCCTGCTCGAGGTGCGGCTGGTGACCGGCCGCCGCAACCAGATCCGCCTGCACTGCGCGCTGATGGGTCACCCCATCGTCGGAGAGCGGCTCTACCGGGACGCCCGCGCGCCGCGCGGCCCTACCCTCCCCCGCCAGGCGCTGCATGCGACGCGCCTCGGCGTGCAGCACCCGCTGACGGGACGTCCACTGGTGGTGGAGTCACCGCTCCCCGACGACATGCGCCAGCTCATGGACGAGCTGCGGCGCGGCGCGGGTCCGAGCCGCTGAACAGGCGCTCCGCCGGCGCGAGCAAGGCGGACACAATCTGTCCGCATCAATTCGCCGCCCCTCCACCCCTACGCTAAGCAGCGGGCGCCTCCTCCCCCAGGTGCTCGCGCCATGCCGCAACCTCATGATCGCTTCTTCAAGGCCCTGATCGGCCCGCCACCCCGAGCGCTGGAGCTGCTGCGGCTGATGCTGCCAGTGGAGGTGCTCCGGGCCAGGACGCCGCGCGACCTGCGTCGTCAGGACAGCGCATTGAGCGGTGGGCGACGGGCTCGGACGCCAGACCTGCTCTTCACACTGCGCACCCACGAGGGCTCACAGCTCGACGTGGTGCTGGAGCATCAGGCGCGCCCGGAGCCAGCGATGGACCTTCGGCTGCTCGATGTCTCGACGACGCTCTGTCGTGACCGTCTGCGCCGCGCGCGCCCTCGCACGAAGCTGCCGGGCGTCCTGGCCTGCGTCGTATACACCGGGCGCGCGCCCTGGAAGGCGCCCACCTCGCTCCAGGAGCGGTATCTGATACAAGCGTCGCAGCGCGCGCTCCTTTCACCAATCCTGCCTACGTTCTCCTATTCTCTCCTCGATCTTCGACGGGTCGCGCCGGACGCGCTGCCCGCCGAGCCGGCGCTGCGGCTGGGCCTGCTGCTCTTGAGGGCGGCGGCGGATCGCGATCCCTGGCCGGTGCTCCTGCGCGAGGCGGCGCTGGTCCGCGCCCTCATCGAGCAGGGTGAGCGGCGCACGCTCGAGGTCTGCGTAGACTACGCAGCAGAGATCGCGCGCGAGCCGCCTGGGCCGAATTTCCAACGTGATCTCGCCGCCGCGGCGGGATATCCTGCAGAGGAGGTCATCATGAGCTACAAGAGCCAGCTGATCCGCGAGGCCCGCAGAGAGGGCCACGAAGAGGGACGCCAGGAAGGGCGTCAGGAAGGGCGTCAGGAAGGGCGTCGGGAAGGACATCAGGAAGGACGGCAGGAGGGCCAGATCGTCGGCCAACGTCAGCTCCTCTCGCGGCTGCTGGTCCGTCGCTTCGGTCAACTTCCACCTGCGCTCCAGGCGCGGCTCGATGACGCAGCCTTGGAGCAGGTGGAGCGCTGGACAGACCGGCTGCTCGAGGCCCGCACCGCCGAGGAGCTGCTCGGCGCCGACGACGACGACGCGCGCTAAGCCCTCCGCGCCGAGTGCAACGCCACGATGGTCCCCCCCATCAACTCGAAGTGGACCTCCTGGAACCCGGTGCGCTCCATCAGCGCCGCCAGGGCCTCGGCGCCCGGGAAGCGGCGCACGCTGGCCGGCAGGTAGGTGTAAGCCCCTCCGCCGCCCGGAGAGAGCCGACCGAGCGCCGGCACGAGGCGGTCGAACCACAGGCTGAAGAAGGGCTTGATGATCCCCCTCGGACGGGTGATCTCCAGGATGCCCAGCTTGCCGCCGGGCCGGATGACCCGATGCAGCTCGGATAGCGCCTGCTCGAGCCCGGACACGTTGCGGATCCCGAAGCCGACGGTCGCGCAGTCGAAGCTGCCGTCCTCGAAGGGCAGCGCCATCAGATCGCCTTGCAGCCAGGTGATCCGCTCGGAGCGCCTCCGCGCGATGGAGAGCATGTTCGCCGAGAAGTCCAGCCCGGTGACCGTCGCTCCCGCCTGGTCTCCCAGGACCGCCAGATCGCCGGTGCCGCAGCAGGCGTCCAGGTGCCTGTCGCCGGCCTGGACCACCTGCACCACCGCGCGCCGCCGCCAGCGCCGGTCAAGCCCCGCGGTCATCACCCGGTTCATCCGGTCATAGACCGGCGCGATCCGATCGAACATCGCGCGCACGCGCTCAGGGGGCAGAGTGCCTGTCTCTTCGCTCACGTAGGGCTCCTGAAGATGAAGTAGACCGCGCCCAGGATGCACAGCGCCGCCCAGAGATAGTCCAGTCGCAACGGCTGCTTCATGTAGAGCCAGGCGAAGGGGACGAAGACGGTGAGCGTGATCGCCTCCTGCATGATCTTCAGCTGTGGCAGGCTCAGCTCGGTGTGACCGACGCGGTTGGCCGGCACCTGCAGGAGGTACTCGAAGAGCGCGACCCCCCAGCTGACCAACGCGGCGATCCACCAGGGCTTGTCGTTGAGCTCCTTGAGGTGGGCGTACCAGGCGAAGGTCATGAAGATGTTCGAGAGGACCAGCAGACCTGCGGTCTGGGCCCAGACTGGCAGGGACACGAACGCCTCCACGATGGATCTCTCCCATAGCCCGCTTGACAGCCCCCCGCTTCCTGGCCTTAGATTGCCGCTTCACCTCTCGGGGAGCCCCATGCGCATCGACGCGAAGAACCTCATCGACGGCGTGTTCCATCGCGGGAGCGACACCGGCCTGAACACCTGCCCGGCGGACACGGAGCAGGTCATCGGCGAGACGCCCATCTCGGGGGCCGAGGAGATGCACGCCGCCATCGCCGCGGCAAAGGCCGCTCAGCGCCGCTGGGCGGAGACCACCGCCCCGGCCCGCGGTCAGCTCCTCTTCGCCCTGGTGCGCCTGCTGGAGCGCGACCTGGACAAGCTCGCCCGCACGCTGGCGCTCGAGGAGGGCAAGCTGCTCGGCGAGGCGCGCGGCGAGGTGCTCAAGGCCATCCGCTACATCGAGTTCGCCGCCGGCGATGCCCGTCGAATGAACGGGCAGTCCATCGCGTCGGAGATCCCGGGCACCCACGCGTTCACGATCTGGCGCCCGCTGGGCGTGGTCGGCCTGATCACGCCCTGGAATTTCCCCGTCTGCATCCCGCTCTGGAAGATGGCGCCCGCGCTGGCCGCCGGAAACAGCGTGATCTTGAAGCCCGCGCCGGAGACGCCGGCCAGCGCGCAGCTCATCGGCGAGCTGTGCCTGGAGGCCGGCTTCCCGCCCGGCGTCGTGAACATCGTCCACGGCGACGCCGAGCCCGCCAGAGCGTTGATCGAGCACCCCGATGTCGCCGCCATCTCGTTCACCGGGAGCACGGAGATCGGCCTGCTGGTCGAGGCCCGCTGCGGCGCGCTCCACAAGCGCGTGCAGTGCGAGATGGGCGGAAAGAACCCGATCCTCGTGCTGGAGGACGCCGACATCGAGCTCGCCGCTGGCGCCACGGCGGCGGGCGCCTTCGGGTCTACGGGGCAGCGCTGCACCGCCACCAGCCGCGCGATCGTCCTGGAGTCCGTCGCCGACGCCTACGTCGAGCAGCTCGCCGTCCTCGCCTCCAAGATCCGCCCGGGCCACCCCCTCGACCCGAGCGCGACCATGGGCCCCAGCGTCAGCGCGCGTCAGCTCGAGAAGGTCCTCTCGTACATGGAGGTGGGTCAGGGCGAGTCGCGCCTGGTCTGCGGGGGTGGGCGCGTCGCCGATCCCGCCCTCGCGCGGGGCTTCTTCCCCTCCCCCACCGTCTTCGACCACGTCGCGCGCGACGCGCGCATCGCCACCGAAGAGATCTTCGGGCCGGTCCTCTCCGTGATCCGCGTCCGCTCCGTCGAGCAGGCCATCGCCGCCGCCAACGCCGTGCCCTTCGGGCTCACCGGCTCGGTCTTCACGCGCGATCTCAGCCACGCCTTCCAGGTCATTCAGCACCTGGACACGGGCATCACGCACGTCAACAACCCGACCGTCGGCGGCGAGGCCCACCTGCCTTTTGGGGGCATCAAGAACACCGGCACCGGCCCGAAGGAGATGGGCCCGGACGCCTGGCGCTTCTACGCCGAGGACAAGACCGTCTACATCAACCACACAGCCGCTCGCCGCACCAGCAACATCTACTGAGGAGCACGCCATGGCCCGCAACGTCAAAGTTGGCCTCATCCAGGCCAGCAACCCCGTGAACGACGAGAGCGTCCCCCTCGCGGAGATCCAGGAGGCGATGTTCCAGAAGCATCTGCCCTACATCGAGCAGGCTGGTGAG
>CAZKWG010000603.1:0-5252 GCA_964556105.1 uncultured Enterobacterales bacterium
GCCGCCGCCCATGCTGCCGCCGCCCATCTGGCCGCCGCCCATCTGGCCGCCGCCCATCTGGCCGCCCATCTGGCCGCCGCCCATGCTGCCGCCGCCGGACGGGGCCGCCGAGCTGCTGGCGGGCCGGGCCGCCGACGCCGCGTTGCTGGCCCCGCCGTCACCCGACGAGAACAGATTCACGGCGAGCAGGCCGCCGACGACGAAGGAGATCAGCGCGATGGAGCCGATCAGGTATCGGAACTGCTCGCGGACGACCTCTTGAATCTCGCTGTTGGCGACCTGAATGGCGCCAGTGACAGCGTCCTTCATCTCCGCTACGGTCGCAGCGTTCCGCTCTGCGGCGACGGACTGGCGCTCCAGGTTCTTCTCGATCCGCTTGAGCAGGTCGTCCGGCAACTGGGGATTCTCAGCCATGACTTCTCCGCGTGTTGATCTGCATCGCCCGTGACGGCTCAGATGCGCTCACGGAGGCTATCGCGGGAGCGCGGACGACTGCAACAACTTGCCCCGGTACGGACGACTGGTCAACCGCTCAGGCGAGGGGTCCGCGCAGAGCGGCGCCCGAAGGGCAGGTTCAGAGATCGTCAGGAAAAGTCTCGAGCGGCAACCCGTAGACCGCCCCGCCGCCATCGAAGGCGCGCGGAGCCCCGAGCCCGAAGAGATCGAGGCCCGCCAACGTCACGCCGCCCTCGAGCGCGAAGCCCAGGCGCTCCCGGTCCACGAAAGGCCCGATCTGGACGACGTCCGAGCGCTCCACATCCTCGAGGCTGATCGTCTCCAGCTCGGCGCGGGGGCCGAGGATCACCCAGGTGCTGCCGGCCTCCGTCTCGGACGCGGGGCGGCCGATGAGCAGATCGGCCTGGCCGTCACCGTCCACGTCGGCGATCTCCAGTCGCGGAGGCATCGGCGAGAAGGACGGTCCGTCCTGATCGTCCGGGCCCTCCCAGGTCACCTTCAGGTTGCGAGCCTCTTCTACGGCCTGCTGTCCGCCGCTCAGGGCGCTCTGAGGGACGAGCCAGACGCTGTCCGTGCAGGCGGCCTGCGTGCAGTGCGTGCCGACGGCGATGTCGGAGCCACCCTCTCCCGTGAGGTCGCCGGTGGCGAGCGCTGCGCCGACCCGCTGATCCAGGTCCACCCCATAGAGCAGCAGCTCGTCCGCGGAGACCTGGGCCTTGTGGATGTCCTCCTGCCAGACGTCGGAGAGCTCGAGCTCGGCGGCGTAGACGCCTCCCTCCAAGCCGCCGCCGGACACCTCAGACAGCACGTCGCGCAGGTTCAAGCCGGGGGTCCCGATGAGCGCGTCCTTGGTGCCGTCCCCGTCCAGCGCGCCGACCGCCAGCGCCTGCCCGAAGCCGCTCTCGACGCGGGGGCCGCTGAGCATGAGCGTGCCGTCGTCGCCCAGCAGGAGCCGGTCGGAGAAGCTCGACGAGCCGCGCACCAGCACGACCGCGCCCTGATCCTGGTTGAAGCCGGGGGCGGTGGCCAGCAGGAAGGGGGAGGCGTTGGCGTCGTCCTCGACCCGGCCAGCGGCGAGGGCCTTGCCCAGGCTGGCGGCCTCGAGGTCCGTGTTCACCAGGCAGAAGGCCGCGCTCTCCGGGCAGGTGTTGGGCTGCTCGGGGGCCAGGGACACGTCGCCGCTCAGCCCGTCGGTAGAGACCATGTAGACGGCGCCGAACATGCCGATGCCGCCGACCGAGACGCCGGGCGCTCCGACGAAGACGTCGGCGAGGCCGTCGCTGTCCAGCGAGAGCGCGGCGATGGAGGTGCCCGCCTCGTAGGAGGACGCGCCGATGAGGGTGAGCGAGGCCAGCTCGCGCAGCGGCAGGAGCTGGCCGACGGCCTCGCCTCCCATCGCCTCGCCGTCGAGCATGTAGACGGCCCCGGACTTGTCGCGAAGCCGCGCGCCGACGAGCAGCGCGTCGGAGCCTGGCACCGTCGCGCCGACCGAGACCAGGGCCGTGCCGGCCTCCTCGTTCCCGTCGCCGCAGAGCATGATCGCGCCGGCCGCGAGCACATCCTCGGACTCTACGGCGGGGGTCAGGAGGGCGTCGCAGTCCTCATCGGCGCAGTTGCCAGCGATCTCCTCGGCGTCGGGATGGACCGCCGCGTCCTGGTCATCACAGTCTTCGCATGCCGAGAACCCGTCGCCGTCCACGTCCGCCTGGCAGGCGGGATCGACGTCCCGCCAGCACCAGTCGGAGAACAGGAAGGTGGCGACGAACAGGTGGCGCATCTTGAAACCAATCATAATACCTCATGGCAATCTTTCGACAAGAAATTCGAGCGCAGGCTCCTCGTTCCACTTTCAAGGCTCTGACGCTCCAGAAGCCGTGGTTCGCGCCGAAGCTCGCGGGAGGCCAGGCGTCACAACAATCCGAACACCTGTTCCGGTCTTTCCGACGCTGAGCCGGCTCTCCAGTCTGGCGCCACCGACGAGATCGAGGGTGAGGCCCACCCCGAAGAGGCCCGCGCCAGCCAGCAACGCGCCCTGCCCGACCCGGAAGGTCTGGAAGGCCGAGCCCGCCTCGTCGCCGCACCAGTACCAGGGCAGCGTGCCGTCCTGCCCCGAGCGGCTGACCGCGCAGCTGATCCCCATGGTGAGCAGGCCCGCCCCCGCGAGCGCCCCGCCGCTCACGGCGGTCACCCGCCCGACCTGACCCAGCTCGGGCCGGGAGCTGGTCGCGCCGAGCGACTCCCAGCCCGTGGGATCGCCAGCCACCCCCTGCCATACCCGTCCGGAGGGCGTGACGAGGTAGAGGCGCGTGCCCTGCTCCAGCACGCCGAGGAGCGCGGCGAGATCGGCCTGACGGTCGCGATCCTCCACCCAGCTCGTGAGGTCGGGCGGCAGCAGCTCGGGTACGGCCAGCGTGGGGGAGCCACGGGCGTTGAGGTGGACCCAGAGGCTGCGCACGGGCGCGTCGGGCGCGGTGCGCATCTGGATGAGGTGCCGGCCCTGGAGGAGGCGGTGGACCTCGCCGGGGCTGGCCGGGGCCGCGTCGATCCACAGCGCGGCGACGTCGGGCAGCACCTGGAAGCTCGTCGAGGGGCTGCGGGCATTGATGACGTTCAACGCGATCTGGCGGCCGTCGGGGGTGCCGATGGCGTCCGCGCGGCGCGCCAGCTCGCGCTCGTCGGGGATGAAGCGCCGCCAGGCCTCGTAGGCGCGGATCGCGTCGCCGCGGTAGTTGCCGGAGCGCTCGGGGTGGACGGTCGCGAAGCTGGCCGCCTGGCGCGAGGCGGCGGCGCCCCAGTAGGCGTAGAAGTCGCGCACCGTCTCGCGCTGCACCACCTCTCGCAGGCAGGGGAGGAGCAGCTCGGCGGTGCGCGCGGTCAGGAGGGCGCGCTCGAACTCGCCCGCCCGCACCAGCTCGCCCACCTCGGCGGCGCGCGCCTCGAAGAGGGAGGCCGGCACACCCTCGGCGTCGTCGGCGCCCTGCGCCGTGGTCTTGCAGCGCTCCGTCTCGCCGCCGCCGATGACCTGGGGAGGGCCCGAGAGCAGATTTCCCGGCTGCTCGGGGATCAACGTGACGCCCGCGGCCGCCTCGCCGAGCTCGGCGTTGACGCGCTCCAGCGCGCCCTGAGGCGAGCCCTTGTCGTAGATGACCGGGATCGGCGTGGCCGCCCAGGCGAGAGCCGAGACCAGCAGCGCGGCGATCATGGCGCGCTCGGCGTGGGGCTGGCGAGGGTGATGGCGTGCTTCTCACCCGGGACCAGGGTGATGCTCTGCGCCGCGCCGCCCGAGCAGCCGATGGTGTGCGCGCCCGCGGGCAGCTCGATGGGGGCGCTGACCATGCCGCTGGCGTAGTACGGGCCCCCGTCGACCTCGATCCTCCGGCCGTCCACGATCACCATGCAGGAGGCCTCTCCCTCCTTCTTTACCGAGAGCGGGACCTTGACCGCCGCGGGCGGGTCGGGCCTCTCCTCCGGCGGCGTGGGCGCAGGGCTGCCGCCGCTCGGCGTCGCCTTCCGGGGGCGGGGGTTGCTCGTCACGGACGTCTCCTGCGTCGCCGTCGCGACGAGCTGCTCGGTCGTCGCCTCCTCGGTCTGGATCTCCTCGACGCTGGGCTCCGGCGGGGCTGGGACCTGCCGGGTCGACGCGTCGTCGGTCGGGGTCGGCCTGTCCGGCGGCGCCTCCGGCGTCCGGTCGTGGAAGAGCCACCAGACGCCCAGCGTCAGGAGGGCGCCCAGGCCGACGATGAGCGCCAGCGGCGGCCGGCCGCGCAGGTCGGGAGGGGGCCAGGCCGTGTCCGTGTGCGGCAGGTCGAGGGTCCTGGGCGCCGGGGGGCGCGCGTCGGGCACCAGCGTGGGCGGGCTCACGGGCCGCGTCGGCGCCGTGGGCAGCAGGAGGCGCTCGGCCCCGGGCGGGTCAGGGGGCAGGGAGAGGACGGCGGCCCCCATCGCCACGTTCATCTCCGCGGCGCCGTCGTAGCGCTCGTCGGCCTGATAGCGGGTCGCGCGCAGGATGATCTCGCGCAGCGGGGCGGGGATGGCCTCGAGCTGCTCGCGCCAGGTCTCGGCGCGGTCGATGTCGTGGGGCTCCACGTTCGTCAGCAGCGCGAAGAGGGTCGCCCCGACGCCGTAGACGTCGGCCCGGTGATCCACCGTCCCGGCGTCGCGCTTCTGCTCGGGCGCCATATAGGCCCAGGTGCCCACGCCGGCGCCCGTGCGCGTGAGGTTGCCCTGCGCGCGCGGCCCGAGGATGCGCGCGATGCCGAAGTCGCCGACCTTGGGCGAGCCCTCGCGGGTGAGCAGGATGTTGGACGGCTTGACGTCCCGGTGAATGACGCGCAGGCCGTGCGCGGCCTCGAGCACGTCCAGCACCGTGCGCATGATCGTCGTGGCCAGCCGGGGAGGCAGCGGCCCGTGCCGCTCCAGCGCCTGCTGCACGGTGCCGCTGAGCAGCTCCATCGCGATGAACTGACGCTGATCGTCGTCGTCCTGTCCAAAATCATAGATCTGGACGACGTGGCCATGGGTGGCCAGCCGCGCCATCATCTTCGCCTCCTGGACGAAGCGCGCGCGCAGGACCGTGTTGCTGGCGAGGCTCGGGTTGAGGACCTTCACCGCCACGTCGCGTGAGAGGCGCTCGTCGTGAGCGCGGTACACCGTGGCCATCCCGCCGTGCCCGAGCTCCTCGAGAAGACGGTAGCGGCCCCGTGCGAGCGGGGGGGCGGCGTCGGTACCGTTCAGCGAGAGCGCCTCCATCTTCTCACCGGCACGTGGCTCCGCAGATCACAAAACACCATCATACA
>CAZKWG010000604.1:0-5238 GCA_964556105.1 uncultured Enterobacterales bacterium
GAGGCCGAGCGGATGGCCGGCGGCCGCGAGCCCCTGCTGATCCGGGGCGAACGCGGCGCGGGCAAGAGCTGGCTTGCGCGTTGGGTTCACGCGCGCTCGCCCGTTTGTCGTGAGCGTCTGGTGGAGCTGGCGGCCGATGGGCTCTCTGCGGGCGAGCTCTCCGCCGCGCTCGCCGAGGAGGAGGGCAGCCTGCTGCTCGAGGACGTCGAGCGGCTCCCGACGCCGGCCCAACGTGTCCTCGTCAACGCGCTCAGCGCAGGCGAGCTAGGACCTCGGCTGCTCGTGACCTGCGGGACTCGCCTGGAGCTGCTGGTCGAGCAGGGTACGCTCCGCCGCGAGCTGGTCGAGATCCTGCGCGGCTGGGCGCTGAGCGTCCCGCCGCTCTCGAGGCGTCGCGAGGAGATCCCCGCGTTGGCGGTCCACCTCCTGGGCGAGCTGCGAGGCCTGCCCGTCGATGAAGCAGAGGCGCTCCTGGCCCCCGAGGCAGCGGCGCTCCTGGCGGGCGAAGACTGGCCGGAGAACCTCGTGGGTCTACGCGCCGCCCTGAGCCTGGCCTGGCGTGAGGCGGAGCGTCGTCGCCGCCGCGACGGGCTGGAGGGTGCACCCCGCCGGATCCGGCAGGAGGACGTGCGCGCCGCGTTGAGCCAGGCGCGCCTCTTCGCGCTCTCCTCGGTCATCGATCAGCTCCGGCCGGGGGCCCGCGCGCTGGTCGTGCACGCGCAGGCCGCCGCGGCGCGCGGAGCGCCGCTGAAGTTGAGTTTGCTGGAGGGGTTCTCCGGGCTGGCCCTGGCCGAGGCGCTGGAGCAGGGGCTGAGCGTCGCGGAGGCCGCCGACCTCTTCGGGCTGGCGCACCAGCGCGAAGACGGAAACCATTGGAAGACCCTGCGGAGCGCAGCGACGAAGCTGGAGCAGCTCTGCGAGGCCCTGGGCGAGCCTCCCCCGCGCGCCCTGGTCGAGCTCGCTCCGCGCTGGAGGCAGGCCCGATGATCTGCCGCGACGCGGTCGCGGCGAGGTAGGGCGCCAGGATAAGCCACCGCCGATGCCTACCCTCCTCCCGCTGCTCCTGCTGTCCGAGTCCCTCGCCGCGCCGCGGGTCTTCCTCTACACCCTGGGCCACGACGAGGCGCTGTTCACCCGCTGGGGGCACGCGGCGCTCTGCCTGCGCGAGGAGGGCGGCTTCAACGGCGCCTGCTACGGCTACGGGTACACGGACTTCAGCGACGCCCTCGGGTCGGTCCTGCGGATCTCGCGCGGGAAAGGCCTGTTCTGGGGCGACGTCGAGGAGGAGGGCGAGCTGCTGAGCCGCTACATGGCCCGCGACGCGGACATCTGGCGGCAGGAGCTGATCCTGAGGCCGGAAGAGGTGGCGACGCTCCAGGCGGCGCTACAAGCCTCGATGGAGGACGGGGCCCGCGTCTACAGCTACCACCACTTCTACGACAACTGCGCGACGCGCCTGCGCGACCCGCTGGACCAGGCGACGGACGGGCGGCTGAGCGAGGGTGCCCTCGCAAAAGAGGGACCTCCCTGGCGGGAGTTCGCCGAGAAGGGCCTGGCGGGCTTCCTGCCGCTTCAGGTCGCGCTGCAGCTCAGCCTGGGACGCGAGGGGGATCAGGCGACGTCGGGGTGGGACCGGATGTTCCTGCCGGCGGAGCTGCGACGCGAGGTGGAGCGCGCCTACGGGGCGGCGCCGGAGCGGCTGAACACGCGCCAGGGCCCGGCCATCCCCGACACGCCGCACCAGGGGCGGCAGGCGGTGGCGGCGCTGGGCGTGGTCCTGGCGGGCGCGCTGGCGGCGATCTCCCGCCTGCGGCCGTCGGCGCTCTGGCGGGCGGGCGGCCTGCTGCTGGGCGGCCTGGCGCTGCTGCCCTGGACGGTGGCGCTGGTGTCGAACCTGGGCGAGCTGCGCTGGAACGAGACGCTGCTGCTGCTCTGGCCCACCGACCTGCTCCTGCGGCGGATGTCCGAGGGTCTACGCCGGGCTTACCTCACGGCGCGCCTCGGCGTGCTCGGGGTGGTGGCCGCGCTCTGGGCCGCCGGGCTGCTGCTTCAGCCGCACGGCCCCACGCTGCTGCTGGTGGGGCTGCCGCTCCTGCTGCTCAGGGCTGCCGCGGGGCGTCGCCCGGCTCGGGCTTCACAGGGCGCTCCATCCCCCGCCTGATCTGCCCCGCCAGATCGCGATCCACCGCCTTCGCCGCGACCTTGACGGCGTTGCGGATGGCGCGGGCGTTCGAGCGCCCGTGCGCCTTGATCACCACCCGGTCGAAGCCGAGCAGCGGCGCGCCGCCGTACTGTTTCCAGTCGGTCATGCCGCGGAGCTGGCGGATGCCCTCGCTGAGCATGGTCAGCCCCAGGCGCCAGAGGAACTTGCGGGCGTAGGCGTCTTTGGCCAGATCGGCCACCACCTCGCTGACGCCCTCCAGCATCTTCAGCACGACGTTGCCCAGGAAGCCCTCGCAGACCACGACATCGACGGTGCCGCGCGGGATGTCCAGGCCCTCGACGTTGCCGGCGAAGTTGACCGCGTCGATCCCCTTCAGGCGCTGGTGCGCCTCGATGATCGCCGGCGTGCCGCGGTTGGCCTCGGCGCCATTCGAGAGCAGGGCGACGCGCGGGCTCTCGTTGTCCGAGACGATGCGGGCGTAGGCCGAGCCCATGACGGCGAAGCCCACCAGATCCTCGGCGGTGGCGGTCAGCGTGGCGCCCACGTCCAGCATGAGCGCGAAGGGGTCCTGGCGGGGGCCGTGGCGCTGCTCGGTGGGGTAGACGGCGGCCAGGGCGGCGCGGCGCACGCCGGGGAGGCGCTCGAAGCTGCGGCTGGCGGCGATGATCGTGGCGCCGGTGTGGCCGGCGCTGACCAGGGCGTCGGCGGCGCCCTCCTTGACCAGGCGAGCGGCCACCGCGACGCTGCAGTCCGGGTTCTTCTCCAGGGCGGCTGCGGCGTCTTCCGCCATGTCCACGCAGCCGTCGGCGTGGACCACCTGAATCCAGCTCGGGTCGTAGCGCTGCTGCGCCAGGGCCGCGCTGATCTGCGACTGGTCGCCGACCAGCAGCACCTGCACCGGGCGCTCCTCGCGGGAGAGCGCCGCGACGCCCTCCACCACCGCCGCGATCCCGTTGTCGCCGCCCATCGCGTCCACGGCTACCCGGACCATGCAGGTGCTCCTCCTTACGAGTCCAGTCTACCGCGCTCCCGACGTGGAGGGAGCCCCGGGATCGCCCTTCTCCAGGCGCGAGACGCGATCGCGCAGGGCGCGGTTCTCTTCGCGCAGCCCGTCCAGATCGCGGCGCAGCCCGTGCAGGGCGTCGGCCCCGTCGCGGCCCTCGGAGATCGCCTGGAGCGCCTCGTAGGCGGCGCGCTTCAGGCGGCCGTCGGCGGCGCCGGCGTGGATGTCGCGCAGCGCGCCGCTGGCGGCCGGGTCGCGCGCGGCGCCGAGCGCGCCCACCGCGGAGAGGGCGACCCGGAAGGGGGAGTCCTTGACCAGGGTGAGCAGGCGGGCCACGGCGGCCGGGCGGGTGGCGGGCACCTCGTCGGCGAGGCGGCCCAGGGCGGCGGTGGCGGCGGTGCGGGCGCGGGTGGGCCGGCTCGCGTCGGTCCACGCCAGCAGGATGGGCAGGGCGGCCGGGTCGCGCGCGGCGCCCAGGCTCTCCAGCGCGCGGGCGCGGAGGATCTCGCCCCAGCTCTCGCGCTCGAGCAGAGCGGTGGCGACCTCCAGCGTGCGGGGAGAGCGCAGCTTGCCCAGCGAGCGCGCGGCCTCGCCCTCGACCTGCAGCGAGGGATCGCCCTCCAAGGCCAGCTTCGCCAGCGCGTCTTCGACCTGGGGGTGTGTGAATTCGCCCAGGGCCATCACCACGTACAGGCGGGCCCGGGGGTCGGGGTCGGTCTGAGCGCCGAGCAGGGCCTCGCGGGCGTGCGCGCCGCCCCGGCGACCCAGGGCCAGGGCGATCTGCCCGCGGACACCCCAGAAGGGCTCGCGGGTCAGCGCGCGCTGCAGCGCGGCGATGGCGGCGGGGCTGCCGTCCTCGGCCAGAGCGCGGGCGGCGCGGATGCGGCTCACCACGCCGCCGTCCTCCTCCAGCGAGCGGATGAGCATGGCGCGCGGCGCTCGGACGCGCAGGTCGGCCAGCACATCCAGGCCGGGATCGACCTCCACCCGGTCGGGCGGCCCCTCGCAGGGGATGGCCCAGGCGCGCTCGCGCTCGCGCACCGGCAGCAGGATCTCCCGGGCGCCGCGGCCGTCCACGACGACCACCCGCAGCGGGAAGGCGAAGGCCTCCGCGACGCCCTCGCCCTCCTGCTTCTGGCGCACGGTGATGGAGAGCAGGCCCTCCTCGTGGGCGATCTCTACATCCAGGACCGGATGTCCGGCGCCCGAGATCCACTGCTGGAAGAAGCGGTCGAGGTTGCGGCCGCTGACCTCCTCCAGGGCGCGCTGCAGGTCGCGGGTGTGCACGCCGCGGTGGGCGTTCTGCTCCAGGTAGCGGCGCACCCCGGCCCAGAAGGGCTCCTCGCCCAGCGTGGCGGAGAGGGTGTGCAGGACCAGGCAGGCCTTCTCGTAGAGGTGGCGGTCGAAGAGGTCGATGGGCTCGCGGAAGCGGTAGTCGACGATGGGGCGGCGGTAGCGGGTGCGGTCCTCCTTGAGGTACTCCTCGAGCTGCTGAAAGAGCAGCATGTCCGCCATCTCGTGGCCCTGGTGGTGCAGGCGCCAGATGTGCTCGGCGTAGGTGGCGAAGCCCTCGTTGAGCCAGGCCTGGCTCCAGTCCTGGCAGGTGACGAGGTCGCCGAACCACTGGTGGGCGAGCTCGTGGCTGATGAGGTCGTCGAACTCGTTGTCCAGCGCGGCGCGCTCGTCGGTGAGCACGAGGTCGGTCAGCGTCGTGGCGGCGACGTTCTCCATGCCGCCGAAGATGAACTCATGGACGGCGACCTGGTCGTAGCGGGCCCAGGGGTAGGGCACGCCGAAGCGCTCGGAGAAGACCGTGAGCATGTCGGGGGTGCGCCCGAAGACGCGCCGCAGGACCTCGTCGGAGGTGCCCTCGGGGGCCAGATAGCGCACCGGCCGGCCGCGCCACTGCTCCTCGACCAGGGTGAGGCGCGCGACGACCACGGTGATCAGGTAGGCGGGGATGGGCTCGTCCTGGGCCCAGCGCCAGGTGTCGCCTTCGCGGCCGACGAGGCGGCCGTTGGAGACCACGGTGTAGCCCGAGGGGGCCGTGACCGAGATCTGCACCGGGCAC
>CAZKWG010000605.1:0-5234 GCA_964556105.1 uncultured Enterobacterales bacterium
ACCGGCTACAAGGTGCCACGACCATCTGTCCTGGCGCCGCTGCTGACAAGGAGAGAGTACCCGCCGACCTGGGCCGCCGCGAGCGCCTGTCAGGGATGTTCACGAAGCCTTGACGGCTGCAAACCAGCCCTGACATTCCACCGGAGGATGTCAAGGCCAGCACACAACGCAAGCCGCTCAGTCTCCACCGTCCTCCGATTCCTCGTGGGTGACGATGACGACGCGCTCGACGCCCTCGATCTCGGAGAGCTCGCGAATCAGGTCTTCGATCCGCGATCCTGGGCGCAGCATGATCCGATATCGATAGGAGAAGGCCTCGCCGAAGCGTTGGGCGTGGTCCTCCTCCAGGCTGCGATGCTGCAGGTGCTTGTCCAACACCACCGTGACCTTGCCCTCGACGCCCTCGTAGGAGGCCATGTCGCAGCGCAGGAGGTTGACCTCACCGCGAGGCACGCCCATGGGCAGCGCCTGGATCCCCACCACCATCAGCGCGACCACCGCCGTCCCGGCCACGGCGACGTGCCAGGCGAAGACGCCGCAGCCGATGCCGGCGGCGAGCGACAGGAAGACGAAGGTGATGTCCCAGGACGTCCTGAGGCGGGTGCGGAAGCGGATGATCGAGAGGGCGCCGACCAGGCTGAACGCGCGGGCCAGGTTGTTGCCGATCACCATCATGACCATGGCGCTGATCATGGGCAGGACGACCAGCGAGCGCTGAAGCGCGACGGAGGCGATCTGCGAGGTCTGGGAGACCCGGTAGAGCAGCGAGACGCCCAGCCCGAGCGCGGCCGCCAGGAGGAGGGCGCGAAGCACCTCGCCCATGCCGAGGTTGATGGCGAGGAAAGAGGTCTCCAGCATCGTCTCGTTCATAGGGCGAGCTCCTCACGGCTGGCCCAGCCCGAGACGCCGGGCTGGAGAACCCCACCACCATTCTCGACGGCGGCGGTGATCCAGAAGATCTGTTGTCCGTTCAAAGGCGCCGCCTCCTCGGCGACCGCGATGATCGTGGCGACGAAGTCCTGATCGGGCGCGGCGGCGGACTCGAAGTGCAGAGTCTGGCCGGTGGCCACGTCCGCGCGGCTGTGCTGGGGCAGGGGGATGCGCAGGACCACGGGATCCATGTCCTGCACGCGCAGCAGGGTGGTGTCGCCGGTGACGAGGTCGGTGCGCTGACCGAGCGAGAGCACGCCGTCGATGGGCGAGCTGATCACGGCGTCCCGCAGACGGGCGCGCGTGGCCTCGAGCTGCGTGTCCACGCTGAACAGCTCGGCGTCCAGGGCCGCCAGCTCCTCGGGCCGCGCCTCGGCCCGCACCACCGCCACGGTCGCCAGCGCCAGCTCCCGCTCCAGGGACTGAACGCGCTCGGTCAGCGTGGCGAGCTCGAGGACGGCCGTCGAGGCGGCGCCCGCCTGCACCAGGGTCTGCGCGCGCGCCCGGTCGAGCTTCGCCCCCTCCGCCAGCGCGCCCGCGACCTCGAGCGCTTTGCGGGCCTGCGCGACCTCCTCGGGGCGCGCCCCGGCCACCATCAGATCCCGCCGCGCCGCGACCAGGGCGCGCTCCGCCTCGAGGGTCCGCGCGGCCTCGTCGAGCAGGACCGAGCGGAGCGAGGCCAGGGGCTGGCCGGCGACGACGCGATCGCCGCTCTTCAGGCCCGCGGTCAGCTCCAAGGTGACGTGGTCGCTTCGCTCGAAGATCACGGTGCGCTGCGAGAGCAGGCCTCCCCCCTGGGGCACCCGTCCGTCCTCGAGGGTCCAGGCGTACTGGCCAGGCTCGACGCCGCTGAGGCGAAAGGTGGACTCGGCGACGACCACCGCGGGCCAGAGGTCGGCGCGGCCCGCCTGCACCCAGAGCGCCAGTCCCACCAGCGCAGCCAGCGAGAGCATTCCCGAGAATGTGCGTAGCGACGGAGGTGTCATCGGCAGCTGCTGCTCCTCCCTGGGCCCAGAGACGCCGCATCATAATGCAGCGCTCTGTCACCTGCGTGCCACAATGAGCCGGTTAGGTGAGATGCATGAGCGAGCATGCCTTCCCGAAGGCCGAGCGCGAAGCCGTATACCGTGCGATCTACGGCCGCCGCGACGTCCGAACCTATCGACCAGAAACTGTCCCCGATGAGCTGCTCATGCGGGTGCTCGAGGCCGCCCATCAGGCGCCCTCGGTGGGCTTCATGCAGCCATGGAACTTCCTCCTCGTGCAGGACGAGGCCCTGCGCCGCGCCGCCCACGCCCACGTCACGGGTGTGCAGGCGCAGGCGGCCGAAGGCTACGAGGGCGACCGGCGGGCGACCTACAGCGCGCTGAAGCTGCAGGGGATCCTGGACGCGCCCGTGAACCTGGTGGTCACCTGCGATCCGGAGCGCGGCGGGAACGTGCTCGGCCGCGCCACGATGCGCGAGACGGACGTCTACAGCACCTGCCTGGCCGTGCAGAACCTCTGGCTGGCGGCGCGCGCGGAGGGGCTGGGCGTGGGCTGGGTGAGCCTGCTGCGCCAGGAGGAGATCCGCGCCCTGCTGGGGATCCCCGAGCGGGTGATCATCGTCGCCTGGCTCACGCTCGGCTGGCCGGTGGAGATCCCCGACAGCCCGCTCTTGGAGCGCGTGGGCTGGCGACGCCGACTGCCGCTCTCGGCGCTGATCTTCCGCGACCGCTGGGAGGAGCCCGCCGGCCTTGCATCGGAGCGCGCAGGGAGCGCCGAGGCCGCGCCCGCCCCTGGGCCCCTGCCGGAGGCCGCGTCTCCGCCCCTGGCGGCGGCGCTGCGCAATGATCGGCTGACCAAGCCGCCCGGGAGCCTCGGCCGCCTGGAGGCCGTGGCCCTGCAGGTCTCGGCGGTGCAGCGGGCGGTGCCTCCGCGATGCGCCCGCAAGACGCTGCTGCTGATGGCGGGCGATCACGGCGTCGTCGCGGAGGGGGTCAGCGCCTACCAGCAGAAGCTGACGGCGCGCATGGTCATTCAGTTCGCCTCGGGCGCCGGCACGGTGAACACCTTCGCGCGCCAGCTCGGCGTCGAGCTGCGGGTGGCGGACCTCGGCGTGGATCACGACTTCGCCGGCGCCAGCCTGGTGCTCGACCGCAAGGTGCGCCGCGGGACGCGCAACCTGGCCCACGAGCCCGCGATGACGCCGGAGGAGACCGAGGCCGCCATCGCCGCGGGCGCCGCGCTCGTGCCCGACTGCGATCTGCTCGGGCTGGGCGAGATGGGGATCGGCAACAGCACCGCGGCGGCGGCCATCGCCACGGCGCTGCTCGGCGAGGCGCCGGAGGCCCTGGTGGGTCGCGGGACGGGGGTAGGGGACACCGCCTGGCTGCGCAAGGTGGACGTGGTGCGGCGGGCGGTCGCCCTGCACGCGGACGGGGACCCGCTGCAGTGCCTGGGCGGCTACGAGATCGCCGGTCTGGTCGGGGCCATCGAGGAGGCGGCGCGGCGCGGGATCCCCGTGGTGCTCGACGGGTTCATCACCGGCGTCGCGGCCCTCCTGGCGGCGCGACGCGACGCGCGCGTGCTGGGCGTGCTCATCGCGGGCCATCGCTCGGCGGAGCCCGCCCATGCGCTGGTCCTCGACGCGCTCGGGCTCAGCCCCCTGCTCGACCTCGGGATGCGCCTCGGCGAGGGGTCGGGCGCGGCCCTGGCGCTCTCGCTGGTCGAGGCGGCCTGCCGCGTGCAGCGGGAGGTGAAGACCTTCGAGGAGGCGGGGATCGACGAGCCGCTGGACCCCCGCGGGCGAAGCTAGCCGAGTTAGCTAGCTGCGCAGGACGCGCGCGACCTGGCCCTCCTCCGCGAGATCGACGATCTTCACCGTCTCGGTGAAGGCGCCGTTGGCCTCGCGAAGGACCTGGGTGCGCGGCTTGTCGAAGGTGCCCGGTGTGCGCACGCCGCTGATCACCATCACGACCCGGCCGTCGGCGAGCTGCAGGCGCGTGCCCGGCGGAAAGCGGCCGAGCTGGTTCACCAGCACCTGGAAGAGCACCGCGTCGTAGCGCTGGGGGACGTGTCGGGCCATGCGCGCGAGCGCCTCGGCGGGAGAGAGCCCCGCCTGCGTAGAACCCTCCGGACGGTAGGCGCGGATGAGGTTGTCGTAGTCCTCGGCGATGCGGATGACGCGCGCGAACAGGCAGGGGCGCGCGTGGGAGTCGGCGTTGTCCCGATGGTGCTCCAGCACGGCCAGGGCGCGGCGGACCTTGGCCTCCGAGAAGCCGCGCTGGTGCAGCAGCAGGCGCGCGCCGGCCGCCGTGTGTCGCTCGAAGGGCGGCGCGTAGCCTGCCTCGGCAGGGCGCCCTCCCTTGGCCTTGACGGCGCCCTCGCGGGCGGCGTAACCGACGTCGTGAAACAGGGCGCAGAGGCCGAGATCCTGGAGCTCGGCCTCGGCCAGCTCCAGCCCGCGCCCGATCAGGAGGGAGATCTGGCAGACCTTCCAGGCGTGCAGGGCGTGCGGGGTGGTGCGCTCGGGCTCCTCGAGCAGCCCCTCGGCCCCCGCGCGGGCGTCGATCAGCCCCGTGATCACCCGCCGCGCGGGGAGCGCGTTCTGCAGTCGGTCCGCGGAGAGCGCGTCCCAGAACTCCTCGACGACGTTGATCGCGCGCTCGGTCAGGCGGGCCGTCTCCTGCTGGACGTCGCCGACCTCCTCGTCGGTGGTGCGGTACCGGTAGACGCCGCCCAGCTCCACCTTGAGATCCAGGCCCTCGCGGGACATGATCTCCAGCAGGTGGGTGCGCGGGCGGGAGGGGTCGCTCTTCGAGGCGAAGCAGGCGATGAGCGCCTTGACCTCGGCCGGCGAGATCGCCTCGTGGAAGCTGAGGCCGCCGACGTTGTGCCGGCGCAGCTCGCTGTCCAGGGCGCGTCGGTCGTCCGTGGCCTTGTCCAGGCGGATGCGGATCTCGTTGATGTAGACCTGATCCTCGACCATGACGAGGTGAACGACGCCCAGCAGGTCCAGCAGGCGGGCGATGTACCCGGCGAAGTCGCGGCAGGGCTGCTCGAAGGCCTGGTTGGTCAGCTCATGGGTCTTGGTCAGGCGCAGCAGCCCGTTGAGCAGCTTGACGAAGAGCTCGCCCTCCTCGCGGACCTTGCGCCGAACCTGAGGATCTTCGCCGACCGCAGCGATGGACAGCGCGCGCCCGAGACGCTCCTGGGCGACGACGAGATCATCCATGACGTCCCTCCCGCTGGCGCCGACGGGTGAGGGCGGCGAGGACCAGCCGGCGAAGATCCTCCTCTCCGCGGTTCATCAGGTTGCGCAG
>CAZKWG010000606.1:0-5228 GCA_964556105.1 uncultured Enterobacterales bacterium
GCGTCTTGTCCTCGTAGACGAAGTAGCCCTGGGTCTCGGCCTTGACCGCCGCGACCGCCTTCGCGCGGTCGAGGGCGGCGGCCATCTTCTGGTTCACCTGGCCCTGGAGAGCGCGCGGATCGCTGCCGCCGAGCTCGACGCGGAGGGTGGCGCGGATGCGGTCCTGGATCACCATGCGCTCGGCCGACTCGCCGAGCTGGAGCACGACCTTGTCCTGGGCCATGGCCTGCCCTGCAGTCAAAGGCGCGGCCACGAGCAGGGGAGCAAGGAGGGCGAGGAAGCGGAACCGGCGCATGGGACCTCCTAGTGTCGCTCCCAGGAGCCTAGGCCGGCTCCGTGGCATCAATAAGGCCGCCCTCAGTACGGACGACGGTCCCGGCGCGGATAGGGCTGCTCCAGGCCATCGACCGGGACGTTCCTGCCGTTGATCCAGTGGGCGCGCGGAGAGACCAGGAAGCAGATCACGTCGGCGACCTCTTCGAGATATCCCAGCCGTCCCATCGGGAAGCCGCCTCGGACGTAGTCGTCGTAACCCTCGGGATCTGACTTCTTGTAGCGGTCCCAGCCGTTGCCCTCGCCCCAGATCGACCCCGGCGACACGGTGTTCACGCGGATGCCGTGGGGAATGCATTCGAGCGCCCAGCGCTCGGCATCGAAGATCAGGGCCGCCTTGGCGGCACCGTACTGGCCCGATCCGACCAGCTGCGGCGTCCAGCCCGAGATCGAGGAGATGTTGACGATCGCCGCACCCGGCCGCTTCGACATCTTCGGGATCGTGTGCCGCATCATGCGCACGGTCTGGAACAGGTTGATCTCGAGCGTCTTCCGCCAGTCGTCGTCGGTCGAGTCCAGCACCTTGGTGCCGCCGGAATTGCCGCCGACATTGTTGACCAGGATGTCGATGCCGCCGCCGGCCCAGGCCGCCGCTTCGTTCGCCAGGCGCTCGGCGTCCTTGGGCTCGGTCACGTCGGCCTGGATCGTCGTGATCTGGGAAGCCGGCAGCTTCTCCCTGGCGGCGGCAAGATCGTCCCTGTTGCGGGCGGAGAGGACGACGCGCGCGCCCTCCTCGCAGAGCACGCGGGCGGTGGCGAAGCCGATGCCTTTGCTGGAGCCGGTGATGAGCGCGACCTTGCCGGCGAGCTTCAGATCCATGGCGACCTCATGCGCGGGTGGGGGCGGGAGCGAGGCTGAGGGGACAGGCGGGGTCGGTCTCGGCGGTGACCGTGCCGACGACAGCCGCAGTCTCACCGAGCCCGCGGAGCGCGGCAAGGGCGGCCTCGGCGCGATCGGCGGGAATGGCCGCCAGCAGTCCGCCTGATGTCTGCGGGTCGACCAGCAGATCCAGCTCAGGCCGGCCGGCCCAGCCGCCGTCGTCTCCGATCGCCCGCAGCGCGCGGCGGTTCTCGGGCGCGAGCGTGCTGGCGATGCCCTCGGCGAGGAGGGCCAGGGCGCCGTCGAGCGCGATGGCCCGGTCGCCAGGGCTGGCCAGCTGCCCGCTCAGGGAGAGGGTGTCCAGCCGGACGACGCGCCCCGCCGCCATGCCGCGGGTCTCGAGGTCCAGCTCGCGGAGATGAAGGTCCAGGCCCTGGTCTCGGTAGCGGATGTCTGCATCGATGATGGTCAGCGCGCCCAGGTCCAGCCGTCCGGGGAGCCCGCTCCAGGGGCCGCTCGCCGGCTCCTCGGGGGAGGGGCCGTCCAGACCGAGGGCGACGAGCAGGTCGAGCGCGCCGTCCTGGCCGACGTTGGCGTCCAGGCGAGGCCGCTCCAGGCGCAGCTCGGAGACCAGGAGCTGGCGCTCGAGCAGGCCGCCCAGGCCGTAGCGCAGGGTCAGCGCGTCGAAGCCGACCAGCTCGCGGCCCGCCTCGTCGCAGAGCGAGACGCCGCGCAGGCTGAGCTGAGAGAGCAGGTTGAAGCGCAGCTCCTCGATGGTCAGCGTCCCGCGCGGCACGGGCGCGTGCGCGACGATGAGGTCGCGCGCCCAGTCGTTGCCCGCGTCGGTGGTCAGGAGCACCAGCCCGCCCACGCCCAGGGCCAGCAGGCCGCCCGTCGTGGCCAGCAGCGCCAGGCCGGCGCGGACCAGCAGCGCGCGGGCCTTCAAAACGCCTCCGAGAGCGAGAAATAGAAGGCAAAGCGGTCTTCGTGGGCGAAGAAGGCCGGGTCCGACAGGCGGCGGGCGAAGTCCACCCGCAGCGGGCCAACCGGCGTCTTGTAGCGCACCCCGGCGCCCAGCGAGACCTGCGGCGGCAGCTCGCGGACCTCGGCCAGCTCCGACCAGGCCATGCCCGCGTCGGCGAAGAGGGCGAAGCCGACGTCCTCCCACTGACCGGGCAGGTAGGTGCGCAGCTCCAGGGACCCGAAGGTGGAGAGCTGGCCTCCCGTGGGGATGATCTCGGCGAGGCACTCGCTCTCTTCGTCGCTGAGCTGCGTGGATCCGTCGGAGAAGCTCCAGGTGTCGTCGTCCGCGCAGGACCAGGCGTAGGGGCCGAGATGGTCGTTCTGCCAGCCGCGCACGCTGTTGGAGCCGCCCAGGTAGAGGCGCTCGGCGAAGGGGACGCTGTCGCGGCCGTCGCCGAAGAGGCGGTAGGGGCGGATCAGGCCGCCGCCCAGCTTCCCGGCCAGGGTCATGCGGGGATACCAGCCCACCAGGGCGTCCAGCAGGCGGCCGACGGGCACATAGTGGCGCCCCTCGATCTCCAGGCGCATGAAGTCGAACATCCCCGGCGGCAGGGCCTCGTCGAGGGTGAGCGAGACGTAGCTGCCGCGCACGGGCGCGATCGGGTCCGAGCGCGAGTCATAGAGCAGGCTCTGCGAGAGCAGGGTCAGGAAGTAGGGGTTCTGTGTGTCCAGGTCCGAGCCGGAGGTGGAGAGCGCGCGCCAGGAGTCGATGGTGTTGAAGTAGCTGAAGTACTGGAGGCTGCTGCCCAGCCCCAGGGTCCAGTGACGGCGGGGGCTCCAGGTCAGCGCCGTCGCGAAGGCGGGCGTGGCGAACTGATAGCTCTCCTCCACGCCCAGCTCGAAGCTGAGCTCGTTCTCCAGGCGCCAGCCGGGCCTCAGGAAGCGCGGCGCGTCCAGGCCGAGGCCGAGCAGCACGGAGGGACCGCCGGAGAGCTGCTCGCTGCTCGCCTCCGCCGCGGTGTCCTCGCTCAGCACGTCCACCCCGTCCGCGAGCCAGGTGTAACCACCCTGGGCCTCGATCTGGAGGTTGAGCAGGCGGTTCAGCAGGTTGGAGTGCCGGAAGTCCACGCTGGTCCGGAGCTGCTGCTTGCCGTTCTCCGCCGCCACGCCGCCGCCGATGCGGAGCTGGCGCCAGCGGCTGTCCTGCAGCTCGATGCGGACGGGGACGACGTCGCTGGGGGGCGCGGGGGCCTCGACCACGCCTTCGGAGGGGGGCAGCGGCTCCGGCGTCTCCAGCTCGGCGACCACGTTGACCACGGAGAAGGTGCCCAGCGCGAAGAGGTCCCGCTGCGTGCTGGCGATGGCCTTGGCGCTGTAGGCCTGCCCGCTGGTGATGTCGAACTGGTCGCGAATCAGACGCTCAGGGACCTTCGACTCGCCCGAGAGGGTCAGCTCGCCGAAGCGGCAGGGCGGGCCCGGTCTGCAGAGGTAGCGCAGCTCCGCCGTCTGCTCGTCGGCGTGGATGTCCACCTCGCCGTAGACGGTCGCGTACGCGAAGCTCATGTCCTCGAGGCGCAGCTCGGTCTCGGCCTTGGTCTCGTTGTGGGCGCCGAGGATGAAGCGGTCGCCGACCTGGGCGGGCGCCTTGTTGCGCAGCTGGCGCGCCAGCGGCCCGCCGACCACGCTCTCGAAGCTCTGCTCCAGCGGGCGGCCCTGGTCGTCCACCAGGACCCAGCTCACCGCGGTGATCATCGTGGCCGGCCCCTCGTCCACGTGGCCGATCACCGACACGACCGGGGTGCGGCCCTCGCGGGACCGGACGCTCACCACCTCCCAGCCCAGGAAGCGCGCGTCGAAGAAGCCCTGGTGCGCGTACCAGGTCTCGATGCGCCAGGCGTCGCGATAGAGCTCGTCGGTGTTCAGGCGCGTCGCCCGCTCGCGAGGGGACAGGCGCCAGAAGCGGGGGCTGTCCTGCTGAACCATGGCGCTCTCGACGAGGTAGTCTCCGGTCCCCGAGAACGCGCTGCCATTGCCCCGAATCGACACGTCGAGGACGATGGGGTCCATGTCCGTCGTGGTGCGGATCTTCGGGGGCAGGCAGCCCGCCGCGAGGATCAGGAACGGCCACTCGCTACGCATCCAGCATCGCCTTGAGGCCCCGCATGTAACCTTTCCGGCAGCCTACGCCCCGCGCACCTTGACATGCAAGGGGGGCGTCCATTACATGGCCCCGTCGATTCATCCCCGCAGTTTCTGCGAAAGCAACCCCGTGAAGAGTCCCGGAAGGGTCCCGAGAGGTCGTCCATGGCCAAGAAGGCTGCCAAGGGCCGGCAGAACATCCAGCTCGAGTGCACGACCTGCCGTAAGAGCGGCGTGCCGGGTGTGAGCCGCTACGCTACCCAGAAGAACAAGAAGAACACCACGGGGCGGCTCGAGATCTCGAAGTACTGCCGCTTCGAGCGCAAGCACACGCCGCACAAAGAAGTGAAGTAGCGCCCCGTTGCCCCGGCCCGTCGTCAACGCCGACGAGCTGTGGGAGCGGTCGCTTCAGCTTCTCGCCCGTCGGGCGCATGCGCGGGCAGAGCTCGAGCGCAAGCTGAGACGCTACAAGCCCGAGCCGGCGTGGATGGATCAGGTCCTGTCCCGGCTCGAGGACCGTGGTCTGCTCGACGACCGGCGCTTCGCGCGCGACACGGCCGACGCCCTCGTGCGCGGCGGCCGCTCCGGGCCTGGGCGCATCTCTGCTCGTCTGCGCAACGCCGGCGTGGCGTCCGGCGAGAGCGGCGAGGCGATGGCCGAGCTGGAGGTGGACTGGGTCGAGCGCTGCCGCGCGCTGGCCAAGGAGCGCGTCGCGCGCGGGGCGGACCTGCGCGACCCGAAGGCGCGCGCCCGCCTGGTCCGCTTCCTGGCCGGTCGCGGCTTTCAGAGCGGCGTGATCTTCCGCGTGCTCCGAGAGCTGGGCCTCCCGGAGGCGGACGAGCTGGAGCCGGAGGGCTGAGGGCCGCGCGACGCTCGGCCGCTCAGAGCGGCGTGGGCGCGGCGGGAGCGGCCGGAGCGACGGGCGCCGAGCCGGGCCGCGGGGGCCCCTCATCCTTCAGCGAGGCGATGCCGAC
>CAZKWG010000607.1:0-5226 GCA_964556105.1 uncultured Enterobacterales bacterium
ACATCCTCACGCTGGCCTCGGCCCGAGCAGGCGCGCCACCGCGCCGGCCGGATCGCTGGCCTCCGAGAGCCGCAGCGCCTGTTGCGCCGCCTGGCGGAACAGCTCACGCGCCCGGGTCCGATCGGCGTCGCTCACGGACTCGTCCACCCGCGCCCCGAGCCCGGTGGGGTCGGGCAGCCCACCCTGCACGCGCTCGGACAGCCGATTAAACGCCAGCGCCAGCCCATCGGCGAGCCCGTGCGGCCGCGCGTCCAGGCACCGCCACAGCATCGCCTCCACGTGGAACGAGGTGAGACCCAACGCGATGTGGCGGCGCCACGCCTTCACGCCGCGCACGATCGGCAGCAGCATCTGCCCGGCCTTCTGGTCGGCCTCCTGCGACAGCTTCGCGTGCTGGTCGGGGCTGGTCCGTAGCCACCGGCTGCGTCCCAGGTCGGGCAGCCGCAGCACGTCGGGCGCGCCGTCCATCGCGCAGGGCACCAGGTCGAAGGGGATCCCCTGCCACACCAGCGACAGGGACCGGTTCTGCGTCCGCACCGGCACCTTCACCACCGCCGCCAGCTCGGCCTCGAGACGCTTCATCAGCGTGGCCGGGTTCTGGCTCAGCAGCGCAGGCACCTTCCGGTCGGACAGCACCAGGAGCAGGTCCACGTCCTTGAGCGGCCGGATCGCGGTGCCGCGCGACACGCTGCCACCCAGGCGCACCTGCCCTTGCGGGTCGAAGCTGGCGCGCAGGAGCGTGTTCAGCTCGTTCTGCGCCGCCTTGATGCGGGCCTTCTCCGCCTTCGGCAGGTTCAGGGCGTCCAGGTGATCGTGCAACGCTTTGTCGAGGGTCATCGGACCTCCAGATACATAACGATCGTTATCTTCATCTCGATGCGACCAGGCTCAGCTCCGAGGCCGGTCTATCCCCACGAGGGGCACCTGCGGCGCCATACGAAGAGGATCGCGCAGACGGGCCTCGAGCTCCACGAGCACCGACCGTGAGCCATCGGCCGCGCCCCTGGGCACAGCGCAGACCGGACAGTCGGGTTGGCACGTATAGGGCTCGATCCGCAGCTGGAGCGGATGATCGAAGCCCCAGCCGCCAGCGCGGCTCCACAGCAGGTGGTGGCCCTCCTGGTCGGGTACGCCCAGCCCAGGGAAGAGACGGCCGAAGGTCTGGAGCGCGAGGCGCGCGGCGAACAGCGCGATCTGCGACACGTCGATGCCGAGACCCGGGATCCCGGGCTGGCGGTAGGCGGCCAGCGGCGCATCATCCCCGGCGAGCGCGGGCTGAAAGCTCGGGAAACGCGCAGGGTCGCGGGCCTGGGCCAGCAGGACGCAGGCGTAACAGGGGCTCTCGTTCGGCAACACCCGGAACATACGCCCGTGCTCGACCGCGCCCAGGGCGCTGGCGTAGATCGCCGGCCGTCCCGCGCGCACGCAGAGGTCGTTGACGGCGCGCTCCAAGCCGTGCTCGGCTGCGCTGACCACGACGAGCGCGCGCGGGTCCTCGAGCGCCGCGGCGAAGGCCCGACCCGCCTCGGGAGAGACCTGCGACAGGTCCCAGAAGAGGCCACGCGCGTGCCGCTCCACCACCGCGTCGGGGTTGTGCTGCGCGATGTGACCCGCGACCACCTCGACCTTGGGCGTACCCACGTGTCCGAGCCCGCCGATGTGCCGGCACACGTTCTCGGGCGCCAGCCGCTCGGGATCGAACAGCAGGAAGCGTCCGACGCCCGCCTTCGCCAGCGCGAGGGCGATCTCGGCGCCCAGCGAGCCCAGGCCGACCATCACCGCGGTGGCGTCCTTCAGCAGCGCGCGGCCGGGGAGCGCGCCATCGACGCGGTGGAACACCAGCTCGCGGGGATCCTCGAGGCGAACCGGCGCCGATCCGAAGGGCAGTCCGGACTGGGGGCGCAACACCATCCGCAGATCCACCGCGTCACCTTCCAGCCGGGAGAGCAGCACCCAGGGATCCTGCTGGATCTGCGCGAGCGCATGCTCGGGCAGCCGTGCCCGCAGCGCCTCCACCAGACCGTCCCAGTCGCGGGCCAGCGCGCCCCAAGGCGCATCGCTGAGCTCGACACCGACCCAGACGACCGCGATCTGCCCACGCGGCGTCAACGCCCGGTGCCAGGGCTGGGCGGCGTCCCACGTGAGCTGCCCGAGCGCAGGTCGCTCGCAGGAAGTTCTCATGAAGACGCCGCTGTCGCCGCTGGCCGAAGGTGACAAGGTCGCGAAGCCCCACCCACCCGGCGCCTTCAGCAGCGGTGTCAGCGAGGCCGGGATGCGGAATTCCGTCCGCAGCGGCAGCCCCAGCGGCCGATCCGGGTCCGAGGCCTCGGGCTGGGCGAGCCGAAAGGCCACGTAGCGATCCAGCACGTCCGCCGCCAGCCGCTCAGGGCTCCAGCCGTCTGCGCTGGCGTCGTGGGTGTAGAGGCAGAGCTCACCGCCGATGAGCTGGTGGCCGGTGTGGCGCAGATCCACCGCGTCGTCGCCGAATGGCGCCACCTCGGTCAGCGCCGGAGGCTGGTGCGGCCAGGTCTCAGGCCACCACAGGCGCACGAAACGGTCCGTGTCCCCGACACACACGGGGCCGTACAGCCCGCGCGCGCCGCCGGGACCGTCCACCAGTCGCAGGCGTGGATGGCGTCGCTCGATCGCCGACAGCTCGGCGAGATACCGCGCTGGATCGCGCTCCCACCAGCGCATGGTTCACCCGTGCCGCGTGCGCGGGTGGTCCACCGCCGACGAGGTGACGACGGGCGCGACCGCTGGACGGGGAGCAACGCCGATCTCGGGGTAGGCTTCACCCAGCAGCCGCCGGAGGTGGTAATGCGCCTCGCCCACTCGGCCAGCTCGGGCGGCGATCGCGGCGTCGCGCGCCAGCCCGGCGGCCTCACGCAGCGCCCGCTGTGCCCGACGGACGTCCACCCCCTCGTGCAGCGGCGGCCCCAGGCCCGCGGGCTCCGGGCAGGGGCGCGCGACCGTCTCGACCAATCCGCCAAACAGCGTCGAGAGGCCCTCGACCCAGCTCGACGGCTTGGACGTCAGCGTGTGGCAGGCCATCACCTCCAGGTGGAAAGAGCGTAGCGGTTTGTCCACGCGGGTGTTCCAGTGCTTCGCCGCCTTCACGAGGGGCTTCAACATCTTTCCGGCGCGCTCGTTGGCCGCCGTGCTGTGCGCCATGTGGACCTTCGGGTTCGTGCGCACCCAGGTGTCGCGATCCCTGTCGGGGATCCAGTAGATCTCGGTGTCGTACGGGTCCTGGAAGGCCGGCACCACGTCGTACGCGATGCCCGTGCCCGAAAACTCCAGGTTCACCGAGCGCGTCTGCAGGACGGGCAGCTCCTTGTTGGGGTAGATGTCCTTCAGCACGCCGCGTACGTCGCGAAGGCAGCCCGCGGGTGTGGTGCCCTGGGGCCCGCCGTGCTGGCCGGCCTCGAGCACCAGGAAGACGTCGATGTCGTTGAGCGGCCGGATCGCCGTGTTGCGCGCGTACGAGCCCGAGAGGAAGTTGTCGCGCATAAACATTCGCTGCTGGAGCTGGGTGCGCAGGTGCGTGTGCTGGTCCGACGCCTTCGCGACCAGCGGATCCGGCAACTCGAGCAGCTGGAGGAAGTCGTGCATCGCCTGATGAGGAGCAGACATGGTTCATCTCCGCGGGACGAACTGGGAGAGGCGGTGCGGCGTCCCGGAGACCGCGCCGAGGAGGCACGAGGCGGTCAACCACGCCCCATGAACAGCCGCTGCAACGCCCCTTCGAGCCGCGCCTCGGCGGAGGTACTGAGCCGGTCGAGCGCGTCGTCCAGCACTGAAGTGGCCGCACGGCAGCGCTCCACGAGCGCGCGGCGGTGCTCGGCCTTGAGGTCCTGGGTCACGTTCTCGCCGGTATCTGGATCCTCGACCAGCATCGGCGGCGGGTTGGCGCGAGATCCCCGGAGCTCCAGGCGGTAGCGCTTGTCGTGCTCGGCGATCTCGGAGAAGAAGCCTCGGACCATATCAACCAGCGACTCACCGCGCGCGGCGCGCTCGACCATCAGCAGCTCCAGCGCGTACGAGGGCACGGCGAGCCGGCTGCCGCGCGCCCGGCGCCAGGCCTTGATGAGCCGCACCGCGTCGCGCACGTGGGGCAGGTTAGCGCAGGCCTGATTCAGCCGCGCCTCGGCCCGGCCCGGGTATGTCGAGATCCAAGCCCCACGCTCTCGGCTGGGGATGAGCAGACCCCGACCATGCCGTCTGGCCGGCACCAGGTCGATGCGCAGGCCCGATTGCGGGTAGCGAACGCCAACGCTGTGGGCCTGGGGGCGCGCCTCCAGGAAGCCCTGCGCAACCAGCCCTGCGCGCCGGGCGGCGATGGCGGCCGCCATGCGCCCGATCGTGTCGCGGGGCGTCCGCTCGTCGTCCCGCGTGGTCCGCAGGGCGCGCGCGTTCAGCACGACCAGCGCGTCGTAGTCCGAGAAGCCCGCCAGCGCCGTGCCGCGCGCGTGCGAGCCGTGCGGGATCAGGTCCACCACCTCGAACATCCAGGCCGGCCCCCCGTGCAGCTCGGCGATCAGGCGCTCGGCGCGGGCGTGGGCGGCGGCGACCCGGTCCGGCTCGGGCCGCAGTGCGCGCGCCAGGGCGTGCAGGTGGGACTCCAGCAGGTCGGCAGGGGTGCGGCGTCGGGGCATGCGTAGCTCCATCGGGAGGGGCTGTCCTTCATGGCGCCAGCGGCCCGATTGTGATCCACCCTCCTCCGATTATCCAGGTCCGACCCGTCCTCAGCGCCGTCGCTTGGAGTTGACCCGATTTCGTGGACACCCTCGAACGAACGAGGAAGAGTGTCCCGATGCCGAGAAAGACCTACCCCCTGGAGTACCGTCAGCGCCTCGTCGAGCTGGTCCGCGCCGGCCAGAGCCCCGAGATGCTGTCACGGGAATACGAGCCGAGCGCCAAAACAATTCGCGAGTGGGTGGAGCGTGCCGACGCCATCGATCGCGGCAAGGGCGGGATGACCGAGGCCGACAAGGACCGTCGGATCCGCGAGCTCGAACAGCAGCTCGAGATTGAGCGAGAAGAGAAGGAGATCCTAAAAAACCATCCTCCGGGGGCCGGACCTGTGGACCAGAAACTCGTGATCTCATAGGTAGAAGCTCCCTGTGGGAGAGGCCGACGTCTTTCTGGTGACTACGAGAGCCCGTCAAAAAACATGGTCCAGGGATGTCCGTGGACTTGCAGGTGGTGACGCTTCGGCGATCC
>CAZKWG010000608.1:0-5226 GCA_964556105.1 uncultured Enterobacterales bacterium
GCGAAGGTGCCCCCTGGAGACACGCGGCTGAGGAACCTGCTGCCCGTGCCGGAGAGCGCAGAGAAGGCGGAGACCACGGAGAAGACCCCATGATCCTCGCGGGAGACATCGGCGGGACGAAGACCAACCTCGCGCTCTTCGACGTAGACCGTGGGCGGCTCGCGCCTCAGCGCTCCGTGTCGCTGCGCAGCGCGGACTTCCGCGGACTCGATGAGGCGCTGCGCCATTTCCTGGGCCATGAGCTCGGGCTCGTGCGGGCCGCGGCCTTCGGCATCGCGGGCCCCGTGGTCAGGAACTGCACGCGAACCACCAACCTCGCCTGGGAGGAGGTGGACGGCGACGCGCTCAGCCGGAGCCTCGGGATCGGGCCGGTCGTCCTCCTCAACGATCTCGTCGCCACCGCCCTGGGCGTGGGCGAGCTCCCCCCGGAGGCGCTGATCACCTTGCAGGAGGGAGAGGCGGACCCGACGGCCGCGGTGGCCGTGATCGCCGCCGGCACGGGCCTGGGCATGACCGCCCTGCTCCCCTCCCCTGCCGGGCCCGTGCCCATGCCCTCCGAGGGCGGTCACATGGACTTCTCGCCGCGCAGCGAGCGCGAGATCCGGCTGCTTCGAGCCCTCCGGGCCGAGCTGGGCGGACGCGTCAGCGTCGAGCGGGTGGTGTCTGGCCCAGGCGTCTGGTCGATCTACCGTTTCCTTCGGGATCACGAGGGCCTGCCGGAGGACGCCGAGGTGCGGGCAGCCTTGGACGCGATCCCAGAGGGGCGTCTCCCGGAGCAGGCGGCGGCGATCCTCAGCACGCGCCGCGGACAATGTCCGCTCTGCGCAGAGACCATGGCGCTCTTCGTGGACGCTTACGGCGCGATCGCCGGGGATCTGGCGCTGGTCACCCTGGCCCGGGGAGGACTGTATGTGGCAGGTGGCGTGGCCGCGCGCAATCCGGCCTTGATGCTGGAGGGGCGCTTCCTGGAGGCGCTCCTGGACAAAGGAAGATACCGGCCGATTCTCGAGAGAATCCCGATCAAGATCGCCTTGGACCATGAGACCGCGCTGCTGGGCGCGGCGCGGCATGCCGCGGGCCTCCTCGGGGGTCGTAGCTGAGCCCGAATCGGTATTTCGGCGAGAACTCATAGACATTCTCGATTCAGTTCGTTAATTGTGCGCCCCCATAGTCCTGCTCAATCCAGGTGACATCCATGAAGACCAGTCCTACCTTTCTCTCCGCGCTCCTCCCCATCAGCTTGCTGGCCTTCGGGTTGGCCCTGCCCGGCTGCCCCGGCGACGATGACAAGGGCGAGACCGGCGAAGGCGAGGGTGAAGGCGAGGGTGAAGGCGAGGGCGAAGGCGAGGGTGAAGGCGAGGGCGAAGGCGAGGGCGAAGGCGAGGGTGAAGGCGAGGGTGAAGGCGAAGGCGAAGGCGAGGGCGAGGGCGAGGGCGAAGGCGAAGGCGAGCCCGACATCTCCGCGTACGACGGCAGCTACGCCGGCGCGTTCTCCGTCGAGGTGAGCATCTACGGCTTCGGCGACACCTGCTCGGGCGAGTCGGCGTTCGTCATCACCGGCGGGGCCATCGTCGGCACCGTGAGCTGCGAGTTCTCCGAGGGTGGCGTCGCGTCCACCTACGCGGGCCTGGACGACACCTACGAGGGCAGCATGACCGGCACGGTCGTCTCGTCCTCGGACGTCTCGGGCACCATCGCGGTGGAGCTGGGCGACGGCTTCTCCGCGGACTGGACCGGCGCCTTCGACCGGGACGGCGCGCTCAGCGCCACGTTCACGGGGACGCTGACCTACTCGGGCTTCACGCTCGACTATGACGGCGCCTTCGACGGCGCTCGCTAGCTGAGCTAGTCGCCCACGACGAGCGGCGGCAGGGGCGCGTCCCAGCCGTCGCCGTCCAGGTCGATGCGCACCGCCGCGGCCATGGCCCAGGGGGTCTCGCCGGCGTAGGCGGGCGCCATGGACGCGCCGCCGCTGGCGATGAGCACATAGGAGGCGTCGGCCTCCGGGGCGAGAGAGAAGCTGGCGCTCCCGCGCTCGGCGGCGCTGCCCTCGAGGGCGACGGTCTCGATGACCACACCGTCTCGCAGCAGGGAGAGGGTGTCCAGCGCGATCCAGCTCGGGGCCCAGACGGTGACGTCCAGGGTCTGCGCGCCGATAAAGAGCTGTCCGGGCGCAGGCTGGCCGGCGACGCTGGCCTGGATGTAGGGCCCGCGGCTGACCACGGCGGCGCCCGCCTTCGCCGCGGCGAGCAGGGCCTCGTGCGTGGGCTCGGCGCCCGGGGCGTGGTGCAGGAAGGTGACGCTGTGGCCCATGCCGCTGCGGTGGTTGTGGCTGTCCGAGACGCCCACGGGCAGCGGCGTGTAGCCGCGGTTCACCAGGTCCAGGTAGTAGGGCAGGTACTCGTCGTACGCGCCGTCGTTCAGGACCTCCATGGCGTCGAAGCGCTCGGACCAGCGATCGGTCTCGCCGATGGACCCCGACTCCAGGTTGTACTCGGCATGCCCGAAGAGGCCGGAGCTGCCCGTCGGGTGGTTGGCCGAGAGGATGAGATCGTCGGCCATCGCGCGGATGGCGGTGAACAGGCTCTCGGTGCTCTCGACGCCCTCCCACCACAGCACCGCGCCCTGGTTGATGGCGTCCGGCGCCACCTCCAGCGGCCAGGCGTTGAAGTGACCGCGCAGGACCGGGCTGACCTCGTTGGCCACGACGCTGCCCAGCACCCCGTCCAGGCCCAGCGGCGCCAGCAGCGGGCGATAGTCGGCGATGTGGTCGTGATCGGTGCCGAAGTGCAGGTCGACCCCGTGGGCGGCGGTGACGACCAGGCGGTCCTCCATGGAGATGCCGCCGTCTCCAGAAGGGGAGGCGTGGCTGTGGGGATCGCAGACCCAGACGTCCTCGGGGGCGTAGGCCTCGGTCAGCGTGGCGGTCAGCGGGACGGTCTCGCCCGCGCCGACGGTCAGGGTCTGCTGGTCCAGCTCCCAGCGCAGGCCGCGGTGGACCGTGACCTCCACCTCGCCGGGCTCCAGCGGGATCGTCGCCTCGCCGTCGCGCAGGAAGACCAGGGCGGAGAGGCCGTCGGGGCGGCCGGGGATCAGGGCGTCCAGGTTGCCGACCGCGTCGCTGGCGGCGAAGGCTACGCGGGCCACCGCCGGGAGGCCGTCTCCCGTGGAGATCGTGAGCCAGCCGGGCTCGGACAGGCTCAGGGCGACGTCCTCCCCCGCGGGCGCGGCGTCCGAGATCCCGTAGCCCTCGGCGAAGGGCGCGGCGGGGGCGCCGTCCTGGATCGAGGCCAGGGAGAGCGCACGCGGGGTCTCTGCGGCGTAGGGGCCGTACCAGCCGGCGCCCTCGGGCAGATCGGTGTGGATGGCGTGGCCGCGGCCGCTGGCGATGACCTCGACCACCTCGCCGGGGGGCGCGGTGGCGGACCAGCGGCCGTCCTCGTCCGTCCAGGCCTGGCCGATGGGCAGGCCGTCCACGTCCAGCAGGTGGACGCGCGCGCCAGCCACGGGGACATCCCCGGCGCTGACCTGGCCGCCGAGGGCCTCGGTGTCCAGGCCGGTGCGCTCGGCCCAGGCGGTGGCCAGGGCGGCGGGGTCGCGGCCCACGCCGACCCAGGTGGTCCAGCTCGTCGTGTCGCCGGAATTCAGGGTCACGGTGCCCTGGACCGGCGCCAGCACGGGGGCGGCCTCGGAGAGCACGTCGGTGAGCGGGCTGGAGACGAAGGCGTCGCCGTCGGGGAAGACGCTGAACGCGACCTCGTTCTTCCAGGCGAGGGCGGACATCGCGGAGAAGGTGTCGGGGGTCTCGCCCTCCAGGCCGCGCCCGGCGATCCAGACGTCGGAGACCTCGAGGCCGAGCAGGAAAAGATCCGCGAGGATCGCCGTGGTCTCCCGGTCCTCCCAGGTGGCCGTGGTCGTGACCTGCAGGAGCGGGCTGCCCGGCTCGAGCACGTAGCGGGTCTCGATGCGGACCTCGCGATCCGGCACCAGCTCGGGGCTCTCCAGGGCGCCGGTGATCAGCGTGAACGGGCCGCCGGAGCCCTCGGTGACGATGATCGCCGGGCCTCCATCGGAGCCGTCGGCCTCCACCCGCACGGAGTCCGCCACGAGGATGCGGCCAAGGCCGACCATCGGCGCGTACTCGTCCACCAGATCGCGGCCGGGCTCGTCGGGGCCGCGGATCACGTCGGCGTCCAGCAGGCCGCCGCCATACGAGATGTAGTAGGCGCTCTCCCGGACGTCCTGGATGATGAACTGAACCTCGCTGTTGTACAGCTTGAGGTCGCCCAGCCGGCCCTCGGCGCTGACCCCGCCCAGGAGGGCCGCCTCGTCGGTGACGACGCCGGCGCGCGCCTCTCCCGCGCCGAGGACCTCGGTGAGGTCCAGGGCGGGGAGCGCGCTGTCCTCCTTGTCGCGGTGACAGGCGATGAGGAGGAGGAGCGTGATCATCAGACGCGCACGTACTCGTACTCGACCGCCTTGCCGTCGATGCCGCGGCGGGGCGGCGCGACCCACTGCGCCATCTGGCCGACCTGGTGCACGGGGTTCATCAGGCTGGCGACATAGGCGCGATCTTCGTCCGTGGGGAGCCACTCGCCCACGCGACGGTTCCAGGTGGCCTCGTCGATGAGGTTGCCCTCGGGGTCGAAGTGGTGATCGGCGTAGACGCCCTGGCGGCGGAAGAAGCGGCGGTGGGGGAGCTGGACGCGGAAGTCCACGCCCTCCTCCTCGAGCGACTTGTTCCAGCGCTTCACGACGCGCTCACAGTCGGCGATGTAGGCGTCGCGCAGCACCTCGTTCATGGTGTTGCGCAGCGGGTGCTCGACGTCGCGGATCTGGCCGTTCTGTACGAGCGGCACCACCTTGATCTGGTCCAGCGCGGTGTGCTCCTGGTAGTCCTTCTCCTCGTGCCAGCGGCCCTTCAGCCCGGCGCCGAAGTAGTCGGCGGCGTTGGTCGAGACCTCCGAGCCGAACAGGTCGATGGAGTAGGAGAACCAGTAGGTGATCCACTTCTGGATGGTCGGCAGGTCGATGCCGCCCAGGTTGCGGGCCTCGCCGTTCTTGTCCAGCTTCGTCAGCTCGGCGGCGCGGCGCAGCACGCGCTCCACGCCGCTCTCACCGACGCTGAGGTGGTGGGCCTCCTCCGTCAGCATGAAGCGGCAGGTGCGGGCCAGCGGGTCGAAGCCCGACTCGGCCAGCGCGGCGAGCTGGTACTTGCCGTCGCGG
>CAZKWG010000609.1:0-5215 GCA_964556105.1 uncultured Enterobacterales bacterium
CGAAGAGCACGACCAGATCGGTCACCGACGGCTGACCGCGTGTCAGCGTGCCGGTCTTGTCGAAGACCAGCACGTCGATCTCCTGGGCGCGCTCCAGCGCCTCGGCGTTGCGCACGAGGATCCCGTTGTCCGCGGCCTTTCCCGTCCCGACCATGATGGCGGTCGGCGTCGCCAGGCCGAGCGCGCAGGGGCAGGCGATGACCAGCACGCCGATGGTCGGCAACATCGCGCCGACGAAGCCGGCTCCCGCGAGCGTCCAGCCGATGAAGGTCACGCCCGCCACGGCCAGCACGCCCGGCACGAAGCGCGCCGAGACCGCGTCCGCCATGCGTTGGATGGGCGCCTTGCTGCCCTGCGCGTCCTCGACCATGCGGATGATGCCGGCGAGGGCGGTGTTCTCGCCCACCGCGGTCGCCTCGATGAGCAGGCGGCCGTTCCGGTTCATCGTCGCGCCGATCACCGGATCCCCGGGCCCGCGCAACACAGGCAGGCTCTCGCCCGTGATCATCGACTCGTCGACCGACGAGCTGCCCTCCAGCACGCGGCCGTCCACCGGGGTTCGCTCGCCCGGCCGCACGATCACGCGATCGCCGACCAGCACCTCGTCGATGGGGATCTCGAGCTCCTCGCCACCGCGGATGACGCGCGCGACGCCCGGCTGAAGGCCCGCGAGCTTGCGGATCGCGTCGTTGGCCTGCGTCTTCGCCCGATCCTCCAGGTACTTGCCCAGCAGGATGAGCGTGATGATCACGCCCGCGACCTCGAAATAGAAGACCGTGCCGCCGCTGACCAGCTCGAAGACGCTGTAGGTCCAGGCCGCACCCGTGCCGATGGCGATGAGCGTGTCCATGTTGGACGTGCCGCCCCGCGCGAGCTTCCAGGCCACGCGGAAGAACTCGCCGCCCGCCCAGAACACGACGGGGGTGGTGAGCGCGAGCTGGACGAGGCCGACGCCCGGGAACATGACGTTGAACATCGCCATCCCGAGCACCGGGGCGGTCAGGATCGCGGCGCCCACGAGCCTGCGCTTGAGGCCATGCAGGCGCTTCTGCTCCCGCTCGCGCACCTCCTCGGGCCGCTCGACGCCGAGGATGGGCACGAGGCCGTAGCCGGCGCGCGCGACCGCCTCGATGAGCAGCTCACCCTTCGCGTTGCCCGTGACCGTCGCCTTGTGGCTGGCGAGGTTCACGGTCGCGGACTCGACGCCGGGCACGGCGCGGAGCGCGGTCTCGACCCGAGCCACGCAGGAGGCGCAGGTCATGCCTTCGACGCGATAGCGGCCGCCAATCGAGCGGGGTCGCGGATCGACGGCCTTGTAGCCCGCAGCTTCCACGGCCTCGAAGAGCGCGCCCCAGGTGGCATCGCCCTCGACCGTCGCCTTGCCCGTGGCGAAGTTCATGTTCGCCGCGCGCACGCCCGGGACCTTGCCGATCACCTTCTCGAACCGCGCCGCGCAGGACGCGCAGGTCATGCCCTCGACGGCGAAGCTGGCTTTGCCGGGGATGCGGTCGTCGAGCGAGGGGCTGCCATCGAGGTACTGCGCGAAGCTAGGGCGAGAGGCGGGCGCGGCGAGCCAGGCGGCGAGATCCTGAAGAATGGCGCCGACCCGCTCCAGCAGACCCTCTCGCGGCTGGACCTCAGGGTCGAAGCGCAGGATCACCGAGCCGGTCGCGTCGTGGGTCTCGACGTCGAGCACGCCGCGCTCATCGACGAGCGCCTCCCACAGCGCCTGGCAGGCGCGGAGCTCGCGTCGCAGCGCGGGGACCCCGAGACGAAGCCGCGTCCGGAGCGCGTGCTCGACCGTGAAGAGAGACTCAGAGGCTGGTTCCATGGTTCACCCAGGAAGGAGGCGTATCGCCCGGATCTGCCGGCGGTGCATCCAGATGGCGGTCGCGAGCAGCGCCCAGACCCACCACAGGCGGAGCGGGCTGCGCAGCGCCGCCCGGATCACCCACCAGTGGACCCAGACGAGCAGCCCTGTGTAGGTCACGCGCACGCCGCGCTCCAGGAGCTGGTTGCGCCGGAGCGTGCGCTGCTCGACCAGCGCGGTCGTGAAGGCCTCCGGCTCCATCCGGTCCAGCAGCGGCGTGCCGAGGCGGTCCACTTCGAGGAGCAGGGGCCGGTCATCGGTGAGCCAGGGATCGTAGTAGACCGAGAGGCGTGCACGCTCACGGTCGGCGTCTACCCGGCGAACCCCGCGAATTGACAGGAGAGCCCGCGTGAGGCGCGTCGCGAGGGCCGGCGCGTACAGCAGCGGTGGCAGGTGCAGGCGCAGGTAGCCTCGGGCGCGCTTGAGCACGAGGATCTCGCGCGGCCAGGTGCCCTGCGGGGTTGGCGCGATCGCGCTCATCCCGGCGCCTCCTGGCGGGGTTCGGCGAGCGCGTCCGCCAGCGCCCTGGGCGGATCCGCCGGCAGGGCCGCCTGGATCGCGTCGGTGACCCGCAGCACGCGACGAAGGGACTCCTTGACCAGCCAGCGCGGCACCTTGTCCTGCGGGATCCCGCGCTTCTGCGCAGCGTAGCCCACGGCGACCCCGGCCCCGAACAGGCCCAGCGTGACCCCGGTAGCGACTTTCCAGCTCATTCGTGCACCTCGATCTCGACGTTGCCGTAGACGCTCGTGAGGCAGCCGAAGCGCTGGCCCGGCAGGAAGCGCCGCTCCCGCAGCAACTCGGCCTCCAGCGATCCTGGCGCCGAGAGGGCGTCTTCCCCTTCCAGGACCGTGACGCGGCAGCGCCCACAGGGCGGTGACATGCCACAGCAGTGGACCCGGGTGACGCCCGCCTCCGTGGCCGCGTCGAGCAGCGTGGTGCCCTCCGACACCACGGCGGTGGCGCCCTTCGGGAGGACGGTGACGTGCGGCACCTAGGACCCCTTGGGGACCAGGGCCATCTTGCACTTCGGACAGGTGCCGGGCCCCTGCTGCTGCACCTCGGGGTGCATGGGGCAGGTGTAGACCTGTGCGGCCTCGGCAGCGGGCGCCGTGCCAGCGGGCGCAGCGTCCGTTGCGGGCGTCGGCGCCGTCGGGGTGGCAGGCGTCGCAGGCTCGGCGGCCTTGCTCGCATCCACCGCGTCGCGCGCGGGGTTGGTGGAGCCCCCGCAGCCCACGATCAGCAGCACCGAAGCCAGGATGAGACGATGCATGGGACCTCCTCGACCGCCTCAGGCGGCGGGCTGCTGCTCGGGTTGGAGCGGCGCCTTGGCCTTCGCCTCCTCCTCTTCGCGGATCTCGGCGATCAGGTCGGAGAACTTCTCGCTCTTCGCGTGGTAGACCTCCCGGCCCTTCTCAAACAGGTTGGTGCCCGACTTCAGGGCGCCGCGGAGTAACGGGCGCGCGATCTTCTCGATCGCGGGCCAGTTTCGGTTCACCGCTACACCGACGCCGACGCCGATGGTGAAGGGAAGGACGTACTGCTTCCAGTTCATGGACGACTCCATCCACCCCGCTCAGCGAGCGCGGCCGTTTTCCCAGTCGAAGAGCGCTAAGATCTCGCTCACCTTCTGCTCCCGCTCCTCCTCAGAGCCGGCCTCGAAGGCAGATCGCGCGCAGGTGTTGAGGGTGGTGGCCAGGATGTTGCGCTCGACCCGCCGGAGCGCGGCGTGCACGGCGCGGGTCTGCGTGAGGATGTCGATGCAGTAGCGCCCCTCGACGATCATCCCCTTGATCCCACGGATCTGGCCCTCGATCCGCGCGAGGGACTCGAGCTCGTCGGCGTGACGGGGCGGCCTGGGCTCCGGCTCGCCCTTGGTCTTCGGCTTTGCGGCGGACATCGGGCTCCCTTCTGGACGTTGATACCCTATCCGGGGTAGGGTAGCAAGTGGAGGGGCGAGATGCGCGCGGCCGAGGGGATGGAAGCGCACCGCGATCTGCCCGGGCCCGTGCTCGTGGAGGGCGGCCATTACACGCTGGTCAAGGACGCCCAGGGCGAGGCGGTCACGCTCCCCGACGGCACCCCCTGGCGCGCCGCGACCACGGAGACCACGCTCCACACCTTCGCGCTCGCGGCGAACGAGGTCGCGACGCTGCGCCGCTCGGGCACACCGGCCCGGCTGGGCCTGCTGGTGGGAGACATCGGCCTGTCACGGCCACGCCCGAAGCCCGGGAGCTGGGCCATCCCGGCCTCCTATCGGGCTGTCCTCGATGAGGCTGGACTCACGGACGCGGATACGACGGTGTGGAGCGAGGCGGTCGTGAGGAACCTGGGGAGCCGACTGCTGCGGGCCGCGCGCCGACGTCGCCCCGAGCAGACCTATGTCGAGGAGGGATGGGCGCTCTTTCAGGACGACGACCTCTGGCGTCTCGCCTCGGACGCGTCACTCGAGTGGGAGGGGGATCAACGCACCGCGGTCCTGGCGCGCGCGTCCCACCCGCTGTGCCCGCTCGTCTTCGCCGGTCTGAAACGCGCCGCTTTCCAGGCCGGCTTCCGTACGCACGTCGCAATCTACGCGGTGCCCGACGACCCGTGGATCGACGTGAAGCTGCGCGCGGCCGCCGCGGCGACCGCACAGCTCTTCCGCGGACCCGCGGGTCTCGCGATGGATCGGCTGCTTCGCGGTCCCGGACTCGGGCTCTCCGAACGTCGCTGGTCGAGATCCGATCTCGTCGGCCCGGGTGAGCGCGCCTGGCCCGAGTTCCTGGCGGATCTCCAGCGCAGTCACCCGGACGCCCGCCCCATGGAGGTCCGATGACCGCCGACGCCATCCCCACACCGAGCGCCGAGGATCGCGCGCAGCCGCTGCTCCGGCTGATCGACACGATCCGCGCCTCGGAGGAGCAGATCCGCGCGCGTGTCGAGGCCCGTCGCGCCGAGATCGCTTCGAGAACCGGACTCACGGGCCTCGAGCTGCGCCAGGCGCTGGTAGACGAGCTGATCGGGAACGCGAAGTGGCGCGCGGCCGGCGTCGGCGCCGTCGCCGCGCTGCCCGTGACCCTGCCCCTGCTCGGCTTCTGGGGCTCGCTCGTCTTCACGGTGGTCGGCGCGGCTCTCCTGCAGCTCGCGATGGAGGTCGAGCTGGTGATCGCGCTCTCCTTCGCCTACGAGGCCGATCTTCCCCCGGAGCGGCTGCGGATGATCGCTTTCTGGCTGGTCCGGCTCACCAACTACGACGACCTGCGCTCGCGCGCCCTGACCCTCGGCGTGCGGCTCACAGTGCGCAAGCTCGTCGAGAAGCTCCTCGCCGTCGGGCTCGCGCGCGCCTTCGAGGCTACGGCGCAC